>DHMW01000010.1:20443-44064 GCA_002405995.1 Oscillospiraceae bacterium UBA4632 | reverse complement strand
AGAAGCGTCTTCTGCCCGCGCTCCTCGTAGTTGAAGCGCGCCATCAGTGCGTTCGCCGTCTTGCTCGAGCCCATTGCGCCGTATTTGAAGTAAAGCTGTGCCATGGTCGTTGTTCTCCCTCTCTTTATTGCAGCCGCGCGCGAACGAGCGCGGCAAATTTCCTGAATGCGGTGGGGATGGCGGCGGCGTCGAACGCCGCGGCGTCTGCCCAGAACAGATCGCCGTTTTCACCCGTCACATCGGCGAAATAGCCCTTCATGTCCCACTCGATGTGCGTGAAGATGTGCTTTGCGCTGCCCGCGGGTTCAATATTTTGCACCGAAAGCCCCATCTGCGCGAGCGCGAGCGAAACGCCCGCTTCGTCAAGGCTTCCCAGAACGCTCGGGAATTCCCACAGCGAAGCGAGAAGCCCCGTATCCGCGCGCTTTCGCAGCGCGGCCTTGCCGTCTTGAAAGAGCAGCAGCACGGTACGCTCTTCGATCTTGCGCGCCTTTTTCTTCGCGCGCACGGGAAGAATTTCCGTGAGGCCGTTTTTGTATGCCTCGCACAGCGTGCGCGCGGGGCAGATCTCGCACTTGGGCGCGCCGTTTGGCAGGCACACCGTCGCGCCGAGGTCCATCATCGCCTGATTGTACGCGCCTGGGCGACGTAAGTCGATGGCGTCGTTGAGATGCGCAGTGAATTGCTTTCGCACCTTCTCGTCCATGATGTCGTCAGCGCAGCCGCTGACGCGCGCGGCGACGCGCAGCAGATTCCCGTCCACCGCGGCGGCCGGCTCGCCGAAGTTGATCGACGCGATGGCGGCAGCGGTGTAGCCGCCGATGCCGGGGAGCTTTTTCAGCTCCGCGCAGGTGTTCGGCAGCGCGCCGCCAAAGTCGGAGACGATGACCTTCGCCGCCTTTTGCAGATTCCGCGCCCGCGAGTAGTAGCCGAGGCCCTCCCAGAGCTTCAAGAGCCGCTCCTCCGGCACGGCGGCCAGCGCCGCCGCGTCCGGAAGCTCTGCCATAAAGCGCTCAAAATACGGGATGACCGCGCTCACGCGCGTCTGCTGGAGCATGATCTCCGAGATCCACGTGCGGTACGGCGTGACGATGCTGCGCCACGGCAGCGTGCGGCCGTTTACGTCGTACCACGCGAGCAGCGGCGCGGTCAGTGCAGTTAAGTTTTCCCAGTGCTCTGTCATCATATCATTTATTGAAGCGCGCGGCGAAGCCGCAGCGGCGGCACAGCTCCTCGGCGGGCTTTCGCTGCGAAAAGCCCTTGCGGATGGCGTCCGCGCGCGGGGAAGATAGGATCTCCTCCAGCGGCTGCGCGAACAGATTTCCCAGCGGAATGTCGCCCTCATGGTCGAGGCAGCAGGGCACGAGCGTCCCGTCCGCCAGCACGCCGAGCTGGTCGCGCAGGCCGTAGCAGAACTGCGCGCCGGACTCATTGGCGCTCAGGTCGGGCCAGTCGAACTTGCCCGCGTGCTCCAGATACAGGCGGTCACGCAGCAGAAAGCTGCCGTCCCGCTTTTCCGCCCACGGCCCATTTGCGTGCGCGCGCAGAAAGCTGAGGATTTCGCCGTTGCGCGCGTCCGCGCCGCCGTCATTCCAGAGGCGCAGCGCGACGATGACGCCCTTTTCCGCGGCCTGTTCGGCAAAGTCCCAGACCTGCGTCAAATACGCAAGCTCCTGCTCGTCCGCGCCGTCATTGCCCTCGAAGCTGTGGAGCGAGACGCTGATCTTGTGCAGACTTTCGGCGGCAAGCAGCTCGCCCGCGCGCTTTTGGAGCAGCGTGCCGTTCGTTGTAATGCAGATTTTCATATCCCGCGCCTTGGCGAGGGCGAAAAGCCTGGGCAGCTCGGGGTGCAGCAGCGGCTCGCCCATCACGTGCAGGTAAACATACTGCACCTGCCCCGCGAGCCGCGAGAGGATGAGGTCGAATTCCTCCGCCGACATCGTGCGCGGCGCGCGCTTCGTCTTGGGGCAGAAGGAGCAGGCGAGGTTGCAGCGGTTCGTGATCTCCACATAGGCTTTTTTCAGCATCGCGCGTCCTCCCCCCTTTCCTCTGTGCGCAGGATGGATAAATTATTCTATCATACCTGCGCGCTTTTGAAAAGCCTTTTCCCTTGCGCGCGCTGCGCTTGTCTGATATAATCCTTTCCAGCCATACCGTCCCGCGCGAAAGGAGAACCTCACATGACCGTCACGTTTATCGCACACAGCGCCTTTCTTGTCGAATGGGAGAAGTTCTGCGCGCTGTTCGACTACACCTGGGAGCCGGACTATACCGCCCCGCTGCCGGAGATCGACCCGGAAAAGCCCCTGCTCGTTTTTGCCAGCCACAGCCACGAGGACCACTTCGACCCGAAGATATTCACGCTGCTTGAACAGTACCCGTCCGCACGCTTTTTCGTCTCGCGCGACACGAGGCTTACCGAGCGCAGGCGCAAATGGCTGAACATCTCCGACGAAGCCTTTGCCCGCACGACTGTCCTGCGGCCCGACAGCATTCTGCTGACGGAAGCTGCCGGCGAGGAGCTGTGCATCCGCGCCATCAAGTCCACCGACATCGGCAACGCCTACCTGCTGCGCGCCGAGGGGAAGCTCGTCTACCACGGGGGCGACCTCAACTGGTGGCACTGGGAGAGCGAGGGCAAGTCCTTCTGCAGCGATATGGAGGTCCATTACCGCGCGGCGATCGATAAGCTCGTTTCCGCCGTGCGTGACGAGGCGGCGGATAACGGCATCGCGCCCGAGCTTTTCGCGGCGATGGCGCCGCTCGACCCGCGCCTTGGCGAGCGCGCCGAGGGGCTTGGCATCGAGCTTCTGATGCGGTCGGTCCCCGTGCGCCATCTCTTCCCCATGCATATGTGGAAGCGGTACGAGGTTATTGGCCGTTACCTTGCCGCGCATCCCGCCCAGCGCGATGCGGTCATGCGCATCACGCATGAGGGCGAACGGTTTGAACTCTGAAAAATAAGAGGCTGCTTCCCGGGGGGCGTACCGTCCGGGCGCAGGCCTCGTGCTCCCGAAGCCCTTTGCGGCAAAGACGCCGGCCGGGCAGCTGCACGACGCACTGCACACATCAGAATAATGACCGCCATCTCAGAGAGCTGCTGCTCGCCGGGATGGCGGCCATTTCTTTGCGGGCAAGGCCTTATGTCGGTCTTGCCCGCTTTTGCTTCATACGGGATGGGGACCGCCTGGGCAATGGGCTGCCTGCCCGCGGCGGCGCATTTTGGGCTATTGCTTGGGATTTTTTGGGAAAATCCCAAGCGTTTTTAAGCAAATTGCAAGTTTGACAAAATAAAACGAAAATTATTGGGGATGTTGTCAATTTAATGTTGTGATTTATTGCGATATAATACGGCAAAAGCGACAAACAACTTGCGATTGATTGGGAATAAGAATGCGAAACGAAAAGACAGCAGCTTTATGGGGGGTGGATATATGGCAGTGATCGGCGTGGATATCGGGACCTCCGGCTGCAAGGCGGCGCTCGTTGCACATGACGGCGAGATCCTTACGCAGGCCTACCGCGAGTATCCGTGCCTGGCCACGCCGGACGGCGGACAGGAGCTGGACGCCGATGCCGTAATGCAGGCGGCGATGGAGGTCATCGGCGAGGTAAGCGCGGCTGCCGCCGGCACGCATGTGCAGGCGCTGAGCGTTTCGTCGATCGGCGAATCGATGGCGGCGCTTGACGAAAACGGCAGCGTTCTTAATCGCCTGATGGTCTACACGGATGTGCGCGGCGAGGACGTGGAGAAGGAGCTGGACGCCCGGGTGGACCGGGAGCGGTTTTTCGCCAGAACGGGGTATTACCCCTCGCGCGTGTCCTCCGCCTGCCGCATGATGTGGCTGCGAAGGTACCGCCCGGAGGCTTACGGCAGGGCGGTGCGTTTCCTGCCGGTGAATGCGCTTTTGCTTTACCGGCTGGGTGCGCGGCCGCATATCGACCATACGCTGGCGGCAACGACCATGCTTTTTGACGTCTGGAGGAAGGAGTGGATCCCGGAGCATCTGAGCGCAGCCGGGATCGAGGCACGGCTCCTGCCGGAGCTTGTGGCGCCGGGTAGCGTTGTCGGTGTGCTCCGCGGCGACTGCGCCGCGGCGCTGGGTCTGCCGGAGGGGGTGCTGCTGGCGGCGGGAGGGCACGACCAGCAGTGCGTGTCCCTGGGCGCGGGCGTTGTCGGCGCCGGGGACTGCCTTGACGGGCTTGGCAGCGTGGAAGCGCTCGGCGTTGTGACGGACCGTCCCCGCCTCGATATGGCTAAGCTGGCCCGCTATCATCTTTCCGTTGAGCCGCACGTGTTACCGGGCTGCTACTCTGTTTACGGCTGTACGGCAACGGCCGGCATAGCGGTCAAGTGGTTCCGGGACCGGTTCTGCAGCGACCTGGCCGCCGCCGCAGAGGCGGAGGGCGGCGATGCTTATGAGCGTATGTTTTCCCTGCTCCCGGAGCGGGAGAGCGCGCTTTTATGGGTGCCGTATTTCTGCGGGGCCGGGACGCCCTTCAACAGGCCCGACGCGCGGGCGCAGCTGACAGGGCTTGAGCTGCGGACTGAGCGGGGGGACCTTTTCAGGGCGCTGCTGGAGGGCATGGCGTTTGAAGCGCAGATCAATCTGGAATGCTTTGCGGCATCGGATATTGCGCCGCGGCGCATCTGCGCGGTGGGCGGGCTTGCAAAAAGCGAGCGCTACCTGCGGATGAAGGCGGCGATCATGGGCTGCGGAATACAAACGCCCCGCGTCAACCAGGCGGGTGCGCTCGGCGCGGCGATCCTTGCGGAATATGCCTGCGGCGGATACCCCACGCTGCGCGCGGCGGCGGAGAATATGGTGAAGCCGGGAAAAGAGATCGCGCCGGAGCCTGCCGAGCAGGCGGCGTATCAGAAAAAATACGCGGCGTACCGGCGGGATCATCCATATTATAAGACGCTCGGACTCGGCAAGGGCTGAGGCCGGAGCGGACAAAACGGGAAAGGAGATGGGCTGGCAGGAGAACAGAAGAAGCTGAGATGCACCCCTTGCACCAAAGTGACCACAACCAACACAGACAAAGGAGAAACAAAAATGAAAAAATTACTCGCAGTGTTACTGACCGTTTGTATGCTCGCTATGCTGGCGTGCGGCTGCTCTGACAAGAAGACGGAGGATGACCCCCAGCAGGGCGGCGAGGAGACCGGCAAGCTGAAGATCGGACTTTCTGTCATGGATCTGTCCAACTCCTATTTTGCGGAGTTCGCCAACGGCGCGCAGAAGTATGCCGATGAGAACGGCATCGATCTGATCATCAACGACCCGCAGTCTGACACCCAGAAGCAGGTCTCCGCGATCGAGAACTTCATCAGCTCCGGCTGCAATGCCATTGTCGTCAGCGCGTTGGATGCTGAGTCCAGCAGAGGCGTGATCGCCGAGGCTGAGGCTGCCGGTATCCGCGTGATCACCGAAACCACGTTCGTCGAGGAAGCGACGAGCTGCGTCACCTTCCAGGAATACGACTTCGGCTATGCGCTTGGCAGCGCCGCGGGCAAGTGGATCGCGGAAAAGCTTGGCGGCGAGGCAAAGTACGCCATCCTCAACCAGCCGACCCTCCCGCAGGTCATTGACCGCGAAAACGGCATCAAGGCCGGTATTGAAGAGTTCGCTCCCAATGCGGAGCTTGCCGCGACCGCCGCTGCAAATCTGACGGACACCGGCATGCGCGCAACGGAGACCATCCTTCAGGCCAACCCCGATATCCAGGTCGTTCTTGGCGTCAACGACAGCGGCGCGCTGGGCGCTTACGAGGCTGTGATGGCCTCCGGCCTGGATCTGACCAACTTCTTCGTCGGCGGCTGCGACGGTGCGACGGAAGCGCTGACCAAGATCAAGGACGGCACGATCTATCGCGCCTCTGCCGGCCTGGAGCTGCCCAACGAGGATATCGGGCGGCTGTGCATGGACTATGCTGTGAAGGCCGTCAACGGCGAGACGCTCGAGAGCGTCTACTACCTCGGCTGCGTTGCGATCGACGCATCCAACGTGGATGATTATCTGGCCGGTTAATGTGTGATACGCTGCGGCTGCGCGCCAAAAGCGCGCAGCCGCAGCGGTCAGGAAGGAGGAAGCATGTTAACTCCAAGTCTTGTCGTCAAAAACCTGACGAAATCGTTTCCCGGCGTGAAGGCGCTGAGCGATGCGAGCATCGAGTTCTATCCGGGCGAGGTGCACGCGCTGCTGGGCGAGAACGGCGCGGGAAAGTCAACGCTGTGCAAGATGCTCGCAGGCGCATATGCGCCGGACAGCGGCAGCATCATCGTGGACGGCGTGGAATACAAGTCCTTTACGCCGGCGGGAGCCAAAAAAGCCGGCATTGGGATCATTTACCAGGAATTCAATCTTGTTCCTGCGCTGAGTGCCTATGAGAATATTTTCCTCGGCAAGGAGCTGCATAAGGGCGTCATGCTGGACCGGGCAGGCATGATCGAAAAGACAAACGAGATCTTCAGAAGGCTGAAGATCAAGCTGGACCCGGCGAAGCCGGTCAAGGAGCTGAGCATTGCCTATCAGCAGCTCATTGAGATCGGCAAGGCGATCTACGAAAATGCACGAATATTGATCATGGACGAGCCGACGGCTCCGCTCACCGAGCAGGAAGTCAGCGTCTTGTTTGAAATAATCAGGGATCTGAAGCGCCAGGGGATCACCATTATCTATATCTCCCACCGCCTTGAAGAGCTTTTTGAGCTTTCCGAGCGCGTGACGGTCATGTGTGACGGCCGCGTGGTCAAGACGCTGGATACGGCGCAGACCGACCGCAGGGAGCTGGTCAGCCTGATGGTCGGCAGAGAGCTTGGCGAAAACTACCCCGACAAGAAGGGAGAGGCCTCCGATCAGATCGCCCTGCGCGTGGAGGGACTGAACACGAGCAAGCTCAAGGATGTTTCCTTTGCGCTGCATCGCGGCGAGGTGCTTGGCTTTGCGGGACTGGTCGGCTCCGGACGGACGGAGGTCGCCCGCGCGGTGTTCGGCGCGGACCCGCGCCTTTCCGGGGATATCTTTGTCAACGGAAAACGGGTGAACGTCAAGTCCCCCGCGGATGCGATACGGGCCGGCGTCTGCCTCATCCCGGAGGACCGCAAGGGCCAGGGCGTGCATCTGCGCATGAGCGTGCGCGACAATATCACGCTGCCGAGGATCCGCTCGCTGAGCAAATGCATGATCGTTCAGCGCGGGCAGGAGACGGAGCTGATCGACAGGTATATCCATGCGCTGGAGATCAAGACGCCGTCGGACGCACAGCTGGCCAACAACCTTTCCGGCGGAAACCAGCAAAAGGTCGTATTGTCAAAATGGCTGGCAGCGAACTGCGATATTATGATCCTTGACGAGCCTACCCGCGGCATTGACGTGGGGGCGAAGCAGGAGATATACCAGCTGATCGACAGGCTGCGCAGCGAGGGGAAGGCGATCATTATGATCTCCTCTGAGCTGCCTGAGCTGATCGGCATGAGCGATCGCATCCTTGTGATGTACGAGGGAAAAATCAACGGGTCGCTGAGCGGCGCGGAGATCACGCAGAGCGCGATCCTCGAGCTGGCATCCGGCGGCACAAAGCAGTGAAAATGGGAGTGAAAATCTTGAAAACGAAAAAATTCAAACTGTCCTCCGTCAGCGTGTTTCTCATCCTTGCAGTCGAGATCCTCTTTTTTGCGGTGACTGCGGACAACTTCTTCAGCCCCTCCAACCTTCTGAGCGTCGGCCGCCAGATCTCCATGACGGGCATCGCGGCGGTCGGCATGACGATCCTCCTTCTGGTGGGCGGGATCGATATCTCTGTCGGTACGATGTGCGCGTTTTCCGGCGTTGTGTGCGCAAAGCTGGTCGTTGAGGCGCAGATGCCCATTCCGGTGTCCATTCTCATCACGCTGTGCGTCGGCGCCCTGTGCGGCAGCGTTAACGGCTTTATGTGCACGCATTTCAAGATCCCCGCCATGATCGGCACGATGGCGATGCAGACCATTGCCAAGGGCTGCGCCTACCTGCTGACCGGCGGCATCCCCATCTACGGCCTGCCGGAGAGCTTCCGCACGCTGGGGCAGGGATATGTCGGCAAGGTGCCCGTTCCCATGTGCATCATGGTGGTCGTGTTCATTCTGGGCTTTATCCTGCTGGAAAAGACCTACTTCGGCCGCCATATCTACGCTGTCGGCGGCAACCAGGAGGCGGCGCGCCTTTCCGGCATCAATACGGTCAAGGTGCAGATGATCTGCTACATCATCTGCAGCGTGCTGGCGTCGCTTGCCGGCATTATTATGGCCTCCCGCGTCAACTCCGGGCAGCCCTCTGTCGGCGTTGGCTTTGAGATGGATGCGATCACCGCCTCGGTGCTCGGCGGCGTCAGCCTGATGGGCGGCGAGGGCAGGATCGTCAATGTTGCGGCGGGCGTGCTCATCATGGGGATCCTCTCCAACGGCATGGTCATGCTTGATCTGACGGAATATACGCAGTGGGTCGTAAAGGGCATCGTGCTGCTCTTTGCCGTCGCGGTGGACAACATGCAGAAGGGGCTCGTGAAAAAGAGCGCATAAGCAAGGAGAAAAAGGTATGAAAGCAAGAACTGCTGTTTTTCAGGGGAACTGCCAGTTTTCCGTGCAGGAGATCGCCGTCCCGGAGGTCGGCGCGGACGGCGTGCTGATCCGCGTAGACGCCGCCGGCATCTGCGGCTCTGATTTGCATATCTATCATGACGTCCCGCCCTTCCCCGTGGTGCTGGGGCATGAGGTGACGGGCACGATCGTGGCTATGGGGAAAAACGCGAACCGCGCGATGTATGTTTATGGCGGACCGCTGGCTGTGGGGGACCGCATTTCGCTTTATCCCACCGTGACCTGCGGGCATTGCCGGAACTGCATGGATTACGGCAACGGCGCATATTCCGTCTGCGAAACGCCGTTTGGCTACGGCGACTGGTTTGAATACAAGCTCCCGGGCGATTATGCGCGCGCGGAGGGCGTGCCGGCGCTGACGGGCGGATTTTCGGAGTATATGTACATCTATCCGGGCACTTATCTCTGGAAGGTGCCGGAGGGAATGCCGGTGGAGCGCGCGGCGCTGCTCGATCCGCTGGCGGTGGCCGTGAGGACGGTAGAGCTGGCGCAGCGCTGCCCCGGCACGATGGAGAACTGCCTGGATGAAACAAGAACGGCGCTGGTGATCGGCGACGGGACGATCGGCGCGCTGGCGGCCTACTATTTGCGGCTGCTGGGCATTGGAAGGCTCGTGATCGCCGGCGGGCGCGAGGAGCGGCTGCAAAAGTGCACTGCGCTGGCTCAGGCGGACCTGCTGCTCAACTACAAGAAGCAGAGCCTTGAGGAGCGCAGCGAGCTGGTCGGCCAGCTGACGGGCGGACGCGGGGCAGACGTCGTGTTCCAGTGTGTCGGCACAGGGCGCGCCTTTATGGATGGGCTGCACCTGATGAAGCGGCTCGGCACGCTGGTCGAGTGCGGCAATGCGATGAAGCCGTCGCCTGTAGAGTTCGATCCCTTTGCCGACCTCTGCGCCAAGCACGCAACGCTCATCGGCATGACGGTCAACACGCCGGAGGCATTCAACAAGGCGTTCACCGTGCTGAAGGACCACGGAGAGGGACTGGAAAGCGTATTCACCCACGCCTGCGGATTGGAGGACCTCGCGCAGACCATGGGCAAGTCCTCGCAGGACGGATATATGAAGGGGATCGTATACCCCTGGAAGAAATAAGGAGGGGAAAATGAGTAAAACCATGAAGGCCCTGCGGCTGTACGGCCCGATGGATATGCGGCTGGAGGAGGTGGCGTATCCGGAATGCGGCGATGACGAAATGATCATCAAGGTGCGCGGCTGCGGCATCTGCGGCTCCGATCTCAAGAATTTTGCGGGCGGTCACGAATGGAACGCTCCGCCGGAGGAACGGTTCATCGAAACGCCGGTCATCGCAGGGCACGAATTTTACGGCGAGGTCGTTGAGCGAGGCAAAAATGTGACGGAGTTCGACCTCGGCGAGCTGATGATCTCGGAGCAGATCATCCCCTGCGGGCACTGCCGTTTCTGCCGTGACGGCCACTACTGGATGTGCCAGAACCTGAAGATGTACGGTTTCCAGAGGGAGTGCAACGGCGGCTTTGCGCAGTATATGCGCATTCACCGCCGCGGCATCAACCATCGCATCCCGAGAAGCTTTACCGTGCAGCAGGCGGCGCTGATCGAGCCGCTGGGATGCAGCATGCACGCCGTGGAGCGGGCAAAGCTGACGCACGAGGACGTGGTGGTCGTCAGCGGGCTGGGCGCGATCGGCCTTGGCATTGTTGCGATGGCGCGCCTTGCGCTGCCCAAAAAGATCATCGGGCTTGACCTGCGCGGGAACCGCCGCGAGCTGGCAAAGGCCTGCGGCGCAGACCTGGTGCTCGACCCCTCGCAGTGCGACGCGGCCCGGGAGATCCAGGAGCTGACCGGCGGCTATGGCTGCGATGTGTATATCGAGGCCTCCGGCAGTGCTGCAAGCGTGACGCAGGGGCTCAAGGCGATCCGCAATCTGGGGCGCTACGTGCAGTTCGGCATTTTTGCCAAGGACATTCCGGCGAACTGGAACATCATCGGAGATGAAAAGGAGATCGACGTGCTCGGCTCTCATCTCGGGCCTTACTGCTTCGACGCGGTGATCGCCGGGATCGAGCGCGGCCTGATCCCGACGGATGGGATCGTAACGCACTGCTTCCCGCTGGAAAAATGGGAGGAAGCGTACCGCACCGCGGTCAGCGACCCGTCGGCGATCAAGGTCGTCATGACGCCAAATCTGGATTGAGCTGAAAAAGCTTTGGAGTTTTATTGTTTATGAGTCAGTGTGATTTCAAAAAACTGATCCGCGCAGCGCAGCAGGGCAAGTATGCCATCAATGCGTTCAACTGCGCGGACGTATGGGATATGTGTTCTATCATTGCCGCCGCCGAGGCGCTGAGCGCGCCCGTCATGGTTGCGATCCATCCGGAGAATTTCCGCGAACTTCCGCTGGAGGTGTACGCGGCGTTCGGAAAGGAGATGGCGCAGCGCGCCGGCGTGCCGGTCGTGCTGCATCTTGACCACTGCAAGGATGTGGAGACCTGCAAAAAGGCGGTGGACTGCGGCTTCCCCTCCGTGATGATCGACGCCTCTGCCTGTTCGCTGGAGGAAAATATCGCGGCAGCGAAGGAAGTGGCTGCCTATGCGCATGCCCGCGGCTGCCTGGTGGAGGCCGAGGTCGGGCGCATCAAGGGCAGCGGCTACGAGGGCGGATACGCGGGAGATGACTATCTCGCGCGCACTGCCGACTGTGTCCGGCTGGTGGAGGAGACGGGCGTTGACCTGCTGGCTGTCGGTATCGGGACCGCCCACGGCTACTACGAGGGAACGCCGAAGCTCAGCTTCGAGCGCCTGCACGAGATCCATCAGGCGCTGCCGACCCCGCTTGTGCTGCACGGGGGAACGGGGCTTGCCGCGGAGGATGTGCGCCGCTGCATCGGCGACGGCATCTGCAAGGTGAATGTCGGCACGTGCATCGCAAGCGCCTACATGAACGGCATGAAGGATGAGCTGGAGCGGCAGGGCGAGAATGCCTTTGTCATTGATGTGGTCCCGCCGGTAAAGGCGGGGATCGAGCGTGCGGCCGGGGAATGGATCCGGACCTGTATGGGCGACGGGAAGGCCTGAGGCCGTGCGGCAAGAATTGTAAAATCTGGCAAAAGAGTTGCCATTAGCTGCCATTTTATGGTATACTTCTGACGAAAAGGACGGCGCGGCACGCGCGATGTGCCGCAGCAGAAAAGCAGGGGGGATACGCTTTGGGCCAGACCATCGCAAAGGAACGGCAGGCGCAGATCATGCAGATACTCGTTGCGCAGGGCCATATTAAGATCAGCACGATCGTGAGCAGCTTTCATGTTTCCTCGGAAACGGCGCGCAAAGACCTTATTGCATTGGCGGAGCAGGGGGTAGCGCAGAAAACGCACGGCGGGGCCGTGATCGTAGACAGCTACTTTGCGGGAGCGGATGTATTCCTGAACCGCCGCATGAAGCGCAATACGGCGGAAAAACGGGAGATCGCGCGCTTTGCCGCAGGACTGATCCCGGGCGGGAGCACGATCATCCTTGACTCCGGCAGCACGACCTACTGGATCGCAAGGGAGCTGTGCATGCGCAGGGACAGCACGGTTATCACCAACAGCCTGACCACGGCGATGACCCTGGCGCAGAACGGCGTGACCGTTCTGACGCTGGGGGGAGAGGTGCACCCATCCAACCTGGCTGCGGTAGGCCAGTGGGCGGATCTGTGCCTGAAGGGGATCCGCGCCGATATCGCGTTTATCGGCGCGAGCGCGCTGAGCGTGGCGCGGGGGCCGTGCGTGGAGAATTTCCCCGAGGCCCACGCCAAGTGGAAAATGATGGAAAGCGCCGCCAAGCGCTATCTGGTGGCGGACAGCAGCAAGTTTCAGAGCAGCGCCCTGATCGAGTACGCGGCGTGGGAACAGTTTGATGCCATGATCACGGACCGCGGGCTGCCGGAGGAGATCCGCGCGGCGCTGGAGGGGAAGATCGAGCTGCTGTTTCCGGAGGAACAGATGCTCCCCACACCTGAAAAATGAAAGGAATTACAGCAGCATGGATATGTTGATCGGAGGAAAGCGGGTGAGCGGCGGCCGGATCATCGAGATCGTTGACCCGGCCAGAAATGAAGTGATCGACACAGTGCCCTTTGCTTCGGAGGAGGAGCTTGAACTGGCGCTGGCGTCGTCGCAGGAGGGGTACCGCGAGTGGTCCGGAATGACCATCCTGGAGCGGAACCGCATCCTGTACCGTTATGCCGCCCTGGTGGAGGAGCACCGCGCGGAGCTGCGGACGCTCCTCTGCAGGGAGAACGGAAAGAACATCAAAAATACAGACATGGAGTTTGACGCGGTGAATGCGCTGTTTACCGGCTATGCCGAGCAGGCAGCGCACCTTTACGGCAACACCATGCCGAATGGCAACCAGATGACGAGCCCTGCGGAGGATCTGGTGTTTACGCGCTGGGAGCCTCTCGGTGTGGTGGTGTGCCTGATCCCATTCAATTTCCCTGTGGACCTTTATGCAGAAAAGGTCGCGCCGGCCCTTGCCGCGGGCAATGCCGTGATCATCAAACCGCCCACGGACTGCCCGCTGACGATCATGCGCCTGGTAGAGCTGCTGCATGAGGCGGGAGTGCCGCCGAAGGCGGCGCAGGTCGTCACCGGGCGGGGCGGCGCGGTCGGCGATAAGCTGATCTCCGATCCGCGTATCGCGGCGGTCTCGCTTACCGGCAGCAACGAGGTCGGCGTGGATGCCTACCGCAAGGCGGCGGAGAATCTGACGCGCGTATTCCTTGAGCTGGGCGGCAACGATGCGTTTGTCGTGCTGGCCGATGCGGACGTTGACCTCGCGGTGTCGGAGGCGGTTTACGGGCGTATGGGCAACTGCGGGCAGACCTGCTGCGCAAGCAAGAGATTCATCGTTCACCGCAGTATCGAAAAGGAATTTACGGAAAAGCTCATTGCTGCGCTCCGGGAGGTGCGGCTGGGGGATCCGATGGATCCTGAAATGGACGAGGGCTGCATGGTCAGTGCAGCTGCGGCGGAGCAGGTGCAGCGCCAGGTGGAGCACACCGTCGCGCAGGGCGCTGTGTGCGCGCTGGGCGGCAGAGCTTATGACCGCGTATATTTTCAGCCGACCGTTCTTACCGGCGTGACAAAGGACATGGATGTTGCCTCGGATCTTGAGATCTTCGGCCCTGTGTTCCCCGTGATCGCGTTCGACGATCAGGAGGAGGCGCTCGATATTGCTAACCAATCCTGCTATGGGCTGATGGGCGCGGTGTTTTCCAAGGATCTGCGCACGGCAATGGGCTTTGCCGGCAGGATGCAGTGCGGCGGCGTTGTGATCAACGGGGCGAGCGACTATCGCTCCTCCGAAATGCCGTTTGGCGGCTATAAGAAAAGCGGCCTCGGCAGGGAGGGCGTTTCCCGCACGCTTCACGAGATGATGCAGGAAAAGACCTATGTATTCAAGAACATTCTCTGAAAGAGCTGCACGGAAGAAAAAACGCTGTCGTGCGGAAAGGCGCGGCAGGCCGGCTCGCGGCGGCTGAAGCGCGGCGCGCAGGAAAACAGAAATGGGACCGGAGAGGGCAGCGCCCTCTCCGGTCCTTTATGTGTAAGCGCGGCTGTGCTTTTGCGCTTGCCGGTCAGGTCTCAATGTCGATCAGCGCGTCCAGCAGCGGCCAGAGCTGCGCCAGCTCGCGCCCGAGCTGCCAGCAGCCGATGCCCTGCAGACCCCTCTCTGCGGCGAGGCGGAGCTTCTGCGCCAGGCTGCGCGCATCCTCGAACCAGACCACGTGGGCGCGGCGGGCGCCGTCGTGATAGCGATAGTACGGCGACTGCGCCGTTTCGTCGTATTCGATCTCCGCGCCGAGACGCGCGGCGCGCTCCGCTGCCTGCTGGGATGAGAGCGTTTCCGCCCGCGTCACGCCCGGCTCATAGGGCAGCGTCCAGTCGTAGGCGTAGAGCGGCACGCCGAGCAGGACATTCTCCGGCGCCGTCTCCGTGAGCGCGTAGTCCAGCACGGCGCGCACCTGCGGCAGCGGCGCGATCGCCATCGGCTCGCCGTAGGCATAGCCCCATTCGTAGGTCATCAGGAATACCGCGTTCGCTGCCTGCGGCAGCAGTGCATAATCGTGCGCCTCATAGAGCAGCCCGCGCTGCTGCGCGCTCGTTTTGGGCGCGAGGGCGGCGATGACCGGGCGGCCCTGCGCGTTGAATGTCTCGCGCAGGCGGCAGACAAAGGCGGCATACGCCTCCCGCAGCTCCGGCGGGATGTATTCAAAGTCGATATCCAGACCGTAATAGCCCTTCTGCGCCGCCATGTCCGCCGCGGCTGCGATCAGCGCGCGCTGCGCTTGGTCCGAGCGAAGGAGCGCGGCGGCGCTGCCGCTGGAAAAGCCGCCGTCCTGCGTAAGCGTTGAAAGGTGCATGAGCGCGGAAACGCCGCAGCGGGACGCAGCGGCGAGCAGCGCGCCGTCCGCCAGCGGCACAAGCCCGCTCTCCGGCGTCAGCCCATAGGTGAAGGGGGTGAGATAGGTCAGGTACGGCAGTGCCGCCGCGAGCAGCGGCGGGTCGATGTACGGGTAGGCATAGGCGTTCACGCCGAGCGCGCCGAGCGCCCGCTCCTCCGCGTAGTCGATGACGAGCGGCTCGCCTTCGCGGAGCGCGGCGGGGTCGCCGTGAAGATAATAATTGCGGCGCAGCAGCGTGCGGACGCTCACACCGTAGTGCCGCGCGAGGGAGAAAAGCGTGTCGCCCGCGCGGACGGTGTGGAGCGTGCGCGGCACGCGCACGACGAGCGCCTGCCCCACAGCGAGCGGCGCGTCCGCGGCAAGCCCGTTGTCGGCGGCAAGCAGCTGCGCCGCCGCGCCGTACAGGGCGGCGACGGCGGAAAGCGTTTCGCCGTGCCTTACGATGTGGATGTGCATGGAACATCACCTCGCACTATCCTATGCGCCGCGGCGCGCGCCTACCCCAGCGCCACGTCGAGCGCCATCATCAGAAGAAAGCCGCCGATGAAGCCACAGGTCCCCGCGCGGCTGTGGGCGCGCGGCAGCAGCTCCTCCGCCGAGACGCAGAGCATCGCGCCGGCGGCAAAGCTCAAAAGCCACGGCATCAGCGCGTGCGCGCCTGCCGCCGCCAGCGCCGCAAGCACCCCGGCAAGCGGCTCCACGGCGCCGGAGAGCGCCCCCGTCAGAAACGCGCGCGGACGGGATGCGCCCATCTGGTGCATCGGCAGTGAGACCGCCGCCCCCTCGGGAAGGTTCTGCACGCCGATGCCGAAGGCGAGCGCAGCCGCGCCCGCCAGCCCCTCGCCGTCCGCGGCGAGGGCGAAGGCGAGCCCCACCGCCATTCCCTCGGGAATATTGTGCAGCGTGATCGCCGTGATCAGCAGGAGGCTGCCGCGCGCGGCCTCATCCGCGCCCCGCCCGCCGGGCGGCAGGCAGAGGGCGTCCATTCCCGCGAGGAACGCCGCCCCCAGCAGTACGCCCGCGGCGGCGGGCAGAAACGGCGGAAGCCGGCCCTCCGCCGCCGTCTGCTCGATGGCGGGCAGCAGCAGGCTCCAGATGCTCGCGGCGGTCATCACGCCCGCGGCAAAGCCCAGCAGCGCGCGCTGCGGCCGCTCGTGCGCCCTGCGGGCAAACAGGAATACCGCAGCGGCGCCCAGCGTGGTCATCAGAAAGGGGAAGAGCGTGCCGAGCGCCGCGTATTGGAGTGGTCTGAGCATGGTTTTCATCACCTTTACGGTTTATCAGGCGCAGGCGCGCCTGTATGCCAGTATAAGCGGCAGGCCTGTTCCCCGTGAAAAAAGGGCGCGCGGAGCATTCGCTCCGCGCGCCCCGGCTGTCCGGTGTCCTTATTTCATCAGCTGGGCGACCATGTCGGTGTATTCGCCGGGGTCGTCGAGCGGCAGCCCCGCGATGAGCAGCGCCTGGTCGTAGAGAAGCTTTGCGTACAGCTCAGCCTTGCTGCGGTCGGTCAGCAGCGCCGTTTCCATCGCCATCACCGCCGGGTGCTTCACGTTCAGCTCGAGGATGCGGTCGGCCTTCACCGGCGTCGGCATCTGGAAGTTCTTGAAGTACTTCTCCATCTCGAAGCTGAAGCCCTCGCCCGCCGTCAGGCAGACGGGATGGGTCTTCAGCCTGCGGGAGGCCCTCGCCTCCTTGATCCTGTCGCCAAGCGTCTCCTTGACGAACTTCATCAGATCCTCCTTCTCGTCGAGGAGCTTTTCCTCCTCGCCGCCGAGCTCAAGGTCGCCGTCCACGATGGAGCGGAAGGGCTTTTCCTCGTATTTGGCAAGGGCCTGAAGGACAAATTCGTCGGCCTCGCCGGTCAGGTACAGCACCTCGTAGTCCTTTTCCTTCAAAAGCTCGGTCTGCGGCAGGTGGTCGATGGCAAAAACGCTCTCCCCGGCGGCATAGTAGATGCACTTCTGCTCCGGCTTCATGCGCTCGAGGTACTCGCGCAGGGTGGTCAGCTTCTTCTGCGTGGAGGAGTAGAACATCAGCAGGTCCTTGAGCGCGTCTTTGCGCGCCTCGCCGCCTTCGCTGACGATGCCGTAGCCGATCTGCCGGCCGTAATTGGCGTAGAACGCCTCATAGCCCTCGCGGTCGTCCTTGAGGAACTTTTCAAGGTCGGCGCGGATCTTCTTTTCCAGGTTCTGCGCAATGACCTTGAGCTGGCGGTCGTGCTGCAAAAGCTCGCGGGAGATATTGAGGCTGAGGTCCGGCGAATCGACCACGCCGCGCACAAAGCGCAGGTAATCCGGCAGCAGCGCGTCGCACTTGTCCATGATCATCACGCCCGCGGAATAGAGCTGGAGGCCCTTCTGATAATCCTCGGTATTGAAGTTCAGCGGACGCCTGGAGGGTACGAACAGCAGCGCCTTATAGGTGACGCTGCCCTCTGCCGAGACGGTGATGATGCGCTGCGGCTTGTCAAATTCGCGCGTCAGCTCGGAGTAGAACTTGGCGTATTCCTCGTCCGTGACCTCGCTGCGCTTGCGCTGCCAGAGCGGCACCATGGAGTTGACCGTGGTCATCTCCTCTGCCATCTCATACTCCGGCTTTTCAGGGTCGCTGCCCTCTTTGACCTTCTGCACGGGGGTCATCATGCGGATGGGATAGCGGATGTAGTCGGAATACTTCTTGACGAGGGAATAGAGCCGGTAGCCGTCAAGGTATTCGCTGTACTTCTCGTCCTCGGTATCCTCCTTGATGTGCATGATAACGTCCGTGCCGACGCTGTCCTTATCGCATTCGGTGATCGTGTAGCCGTCCGCCCCGGAGGACTGCCAGCTGTACGCCTGATCGCAGCCGTACTTTTTCGTAAGAACGGTGATCTGATCGGCGACCATGAAGGCGGAGTAGAAGCCCACGCCAAACTGGCCGATGATGTCGATATCCGCGTCCTTCCTGTCCTGCTCCTCTGCCTCCCGGCGGAACTTGTAGGAGCCGGACGAGGCGATCACGCCGAGGTTGTTTTCCAGCTCCTCCTTATCCATACCGATGCCGTTGTCGGAGACGGTCAGCGTGCGCGCGTCCTTGTTCACCGTGATCTCGATACGGAAATCGCCGCGGCTCATCCCGACCTTATCGTCCGTCAGTGCGGCGTAGCAGAGCTTGTCGATGGCGTCGCTGGCGTTGGAGATGATCTCGCGCAGGAAGATCTCCTTGTGCGTATAGATGGAATTGATCATCAGATCCAGCAGGCGCTTGGATTCTGCCTTGAATTGTTTCTTTGCCATAAAAGCATCTCCTGTTATCATATTTGAAATAGAGTATAGCAGAATCCTGCGGATATTTGTGACCTTTCCGTGAATTTTTAGCACTTGACGTTTTCGAGTGCTAAAACGGTGGGCGTTTTTCCGTTTCGCCCAGTTTTTGGCTGCGATTTTGGTCAAATTGTTCAAATGCGCGAATCCGCGGGTCTTTACCCGCTCTTTCTTTGTTAAATATGCAGGATTGACTTTTAGATATCCGCGCGCTACAATTAGCCCATCAAACATGAGAGAAACATGAAAGGACGTAATACAATGTTCCGTTTTGCTTATGCAAATCAGAATACCGCGATGAACGCTTCCGCCGCTCAGGCTGAGGCTGCGTCCTGCTGCGCCTCTCATGCCTCCTCTTTCTCTTCCTCTTTCAGCTGCATTAAGATGGGCGCCATTGTCATGGCGTCCATTCTTATTTGCACGCTGCGCCTGTCCGGCCTTTCCCTGCCGGTACTGGTATGGGCGGCCGCCATTATGATCGTCCTGAGCATTTCCCTTCTGCTGTGGAAGGGATTGGCGCACGGGGAGCAGGAACGCTGAGAAGGTCGTTTTCCGACGATACAGCAAGGCGGTCCCACCGGTGCGGGGGGATCGCCTTTTTTGTATAATCATCAACTGTCATCAAATTTTTAGCAAAAGGAGATATTACGATGAAAAAGAAGCTTATGTGCATGTTCATGGCGCTCGCCATGGTCTTTACCATGGCCGCCTGCGGCAGCAAGGGTGACGATGCCGGCACCGGCGACGGCGCCAACACCGGCGATACCGCCGCCGAGACCCAGACCTTTACGATCGGCTCCTGCGGCCCGCTGACCGGTGACGCCGCGATCTACGGCATCGCCGTCGTTCAGGGCGCGGAGCTGGCCGTTGAGGAGATCAACGCCAGCGATTCCACCGTCAAGTTCAAATTCCTGAAGCAGGACGACGAAGCCGACGGCGAGAAGGCGCTCAACGCCTACAACACCATGATGGACGACGGGATGCAGGTCCTCGTCGGGCCGACGACCACCGGCGCTTCCCTCACGGTCTCCGCCCAGACGAACGCCGACCGCGTGTTCATGCTGACCCCGTCCGGCTCCTCGCCCGACATCACCTCCGGCAAGGATAACGTTTTCCAGGTCTGCTTCACCGACCCCAACCAGGGCACCGGCGCGGCTGACTACATCGCCGAAAATATGCCCGGCGCAAAGGTCGCCATCATCTACCGCAACGACGACGCCTACTCTCAGGGCATCCGCGATACCTTCAAGGCCGAGGCTGACGCCAAGGGCGCTTTCGAGGTCGTCTATGAAGGCACCTTCACCGCCGACACCGCCTCCGACTTCACCGTCCAGCTCGCCAGCGCGCAGAGCAAGGGCGCCGATCTCGTGTTCCTCCCCATCTACTATCAGCCCGCCTCCGTCATCCTCAGCCAGGCCAAGGCGATGAACTACGCCCCCACCTTCTTCGGCGTGGACGGCATGGACGGTATCCTGACGATGCCCGGCTTCGACGCTTCCCTCGCCGAGGGCGTCATGCTCCTCACCCCGTTCTCCGTCAACTCTGAGGACGCCGCGACCCAGAGCTTCGTCAAGGCGTACACCGAGAAGTACGGCGAGGAGCCCAACCAGTTCGCCGCTGACGCCTACGACGGCGTGTACATCGTCAAGGCCGCCCTGGAGAAGGCCGGCTGCACCGGTGATATGAGCGCTGCCGACATCTGCGAGGCTCTTATCCAGGTCATGCCCACGCTGAGCGTTGACGGTCTTACCGGTAAGGGCATGACGTGGAACGCCGAGGGCGAGGTCTCCAAGGCACCGCTCGCCGCCGTCATCGAAAACGGCGAGTACGTCATGAAGTAACTACCGCTTACGCGATCTTCTCATTCTCTCTTCTCAGGCAGCTGTCGGGGGCGCAAAAAGCCCCCGGCGGCTTCCGCCCTATTCTATGGCGGAACCGAGGGCAGGCGCTCCTTGCCCCGCCCTTGCTTCTGCCACAGAAAAACGACCGAAAAAAGAGGTGCTACCTATATGGAATTCCTGTCCTACCTCATCAGCGGCATCAGCCTTGGCAGCGTGTACGCCATCATCGCGCTGGGCTACACGATGGTTTACGGCATTGCCAAGATGCTGAACTTTGCCCACGGCGACATCATCATGATCGGCGGCTACATTTCCTTCTGCGCGATGTTCTATCTGGGACTGCCCAACATCGTGGCGGTGCTGCTGGCCGTCATCGTCTGCACGATCCTCGGCATCGTCATCGAGCGCCTTGCCTACAAGCCCCTGCGCTCCGCGCCCAGCCTCGCGGTGCTGATCACCGCCATCGGTGTGAGCTACTTTCTGCAAAACTCCGCGCTGCTCATCTGGAAGGCCGCCGCGCGCGTCTATCCTCCGGTGGTGGAGGGCTCCGCGCAGCTGTTCGGCGGCAGGCTGACCGTTTCCTACATCTCGCTGCTGACGATCGCCGTGTGCGTGGTCGTCATGCTCGCGCTGACGCTCTTTGTCAGCCGGAGCAAGCTGGGCAAGGCGATGCGCGCCTGCTCGGAGGATAAGGCGGCGGCGCAGCTGATGGGCATCAACGTCAACGCCACCATTTCGGCAACGTTTGCCATCGGCTCGGCGCTCGCGGCCGTTGCGGGCGTGCTGCTCTGCTCGTTCAACACCTCGCTCATGCCCACCACCGGCTCCATGCCCGGCATCAAGGCATTCACCGCCGCCGTGTTCGGCGGCATCGGCTCCATCCCCGGCGCGTTTCTCGGCGGGCTGCTGCTCGGCGTGATCGAAGCAATGGCGAAGGCGTATATTTCCACAAACCTTGCCAACGCCATCGTCTTCGCCGTGCTGATCGTGGTGCTGCTCGTCAAGCCCGCGGGACTGCTCGGCAAGTATGTGCCGGAGAAAGTGTGAGGTGAGGACCATGACAAAGCTCCAAACGAAACTCCGCGGCCTGAAAAGGACGACGAAGGTCGATTTTGCGACCTATCTCGGCGTGATCCTCGTGTTTATTGCCGTGCTCGTCCTGCAAAGCAATGGGCTGCTCAACCGCAAGGCGACGGGCCTTCTCGTGCCGATCTGCTGCTATATGTCTATGGCTGTCTCGCTGAACCTGACGGTCGGTATTCTGGGCGAGCTGAGCCTCGGCCACGCGGGCTTTATGAGCGTGGGCGCGTTCTCCGGCGTCATCGCGGCGCAGAGCTTACAGTCCGCCATCCCCAACGACGGCGTGCGTCTTGCCGCCGCCATGGTGCTCGGCGCGCTGTTCGCCGCCATCGCCGGTCTGCTCGTCGGCACGCCGGTGCTGAGACTGCAGGGCGACTACCTCGCCATCGTCACGCTCGCCTTCGGCGAGATCATCAAGGATCTCATCAACTGCCTGATCGTGGGCTGCGACTCCGCAGGGCTGCACATCATCTTCAACCCCACGGGCGATAAGACCGTGGACGATCTCGGGCTTGACAGCGCGGGCTACGCCATCATCAAGGGCGCGCAGGGCGCGACCGGCACGAAAACCATCGCAACATTTACCGCCGGCTTCGTGCTCGTGATGGTCACGCTCGTGATCGTGCTGAATCTGACCCGCTCGCGCGCAGGGCGCGCCATCATGGCGATCCGCGACAACCACATCGCCGCGCAGTCCATCGGGCTGAACCTGACGAAGTACAAGCTGATGGCGTTCGTCACCTCCGCCTCTCTTGCGGGTGCGGCGGGCGCGCTGTACGGGCTGAACTACTCGTCGCTGCAGGCGGTCAAGTTCAATTTCAACACCTCCATCCTCGTGCTGGTGTTCGTGGTGCTCGGCGGGCTCGGCAATATCTGGGGCAGCCTGCTGGCCGCCGCCGCGCTCACGATCCTGCCCGAGGCGCTGCGCGAGTTCGCCGACCTGCGCATGCTGGTCTACGCCATCGTGCTCATCCTCGTGATGCTGGCGACGAACAACCCGCAGGCAAAGGCGTTCCTTGCAAAGCTTCTCCCCGCGCGGCGCAGGGCGGCCGCAGAAAAGGAGGATTGACCATGACGCAGAAAACAAAGCTCATTCCCGTCTCGCGCGAGCCGGCGCTGCTGACCGAGCGCGACGCGGACAAATCCCCGGTGCTTGAGTGCATCGACCTCGGCATCACCTTTGGCGGGCTCAAGGCGGTGGACAGCTTCAACGTGACCATCGGCCGCACGGAGATCGCGGGCCTGATCGGCCCCAACGGCGCGGGCAAGACGACCATCTTCAACCTGCTGACCAAGGTCTACCAGCCCACGCACGGCACCATCCTCTTAAACGGCAAGGACATCCACGGCCTGACCACCGCGCAGGTCAACCGCGCGGGCATCGCGCGTACATTCCAGAATATCCGCCTGTTCCAGAACCTCTCGGTCGAGGAAAATATCACCGTCGCCATGGACACGCAGATGCATTACACGATGCCCGAGGGGATCCTCCGCCTGCCGCGCTTCTGGCGCGAGGAGCGCACCGTGCACGAGCGCGCGATGGAGCTGCTGTCCATTTTCCACATGGAGGAGCTTGCCGCCGCCAAGGCCGGCAGCCTGCCCTACGGCGCGCAGCGCCGCCTGGAGATCCTGCGCGCGCTGGCGACGAACCCCTGCCTGCTGCTGCTCGATGAGCCTGCCGCCGGCATGAACCCCAGCGAAACGGCGGAGCTGATGGAAAACATCCGCTCCATCCGCGATACGTTCAAGATCGCCGTGCTGCTGATCGAGCACGACATGAACCTCGTGATGAACATCTGCGAGGGCATCGCGGTGCTGAACTTCGGGCGCGTGATCGCCAAGGGCTCGCCCGATGATATCCAGTCCAACCCCGAGGTCATCGAGGCATACCTCGGCAAAAAGAAGGAGGCGTGAGCATGAGCCAGATCCTGAAGGTAAACGGCCTGCACGTGTATTACGGCAGCATCCACGCCGTCAAGGGCGTGTCCTTTGAGGTCAACGAGGGCGAGATCGTCACGCTGATCGGCGCGAACGGCGCGGGGAAATCCACCGTGCTCAACACCGTTTCCGGGCTTTTGCACCCGAAGGCGGGCAGCGTCGTGTTCGAGGGCAAGGACCTGAAGGGCGTGCCCGCGCACAAGATCGTTGAGCACGGGCTTGCGCAGGTGCCCGAGGGGCGCCACGTCTTTTTACAGATGACCGTGGAGGAAAACCTGCAGATGGGCGCCTACACCCAGCCCGGCTCCGCCGTCGCTTCCGGCGTTGCCGGCGTTTACGAGCGCTTCCCGCGCCTGAAGGAGCGCCGCAGGCAGATCGCCGGCACGCTCTCCGG
>DHMW01000010.1:14378-20399 GCA_002405995.1 Oscillospiraceae bacterium UBA4632 | reverse complement strand
GGCGGCGAGCAGCAGATGCTCGCCATGGGGCGCGCGCTGATGTCGAAGCCGAAGCTGCTGATGCTCGACGAGCCGTCGATGGGCCTTGCGCCGATCCTGGTGGAGCAGATCTTCGATATCATCCGCGAGCTGCACGCCGCGGGCACGACCATCCTGCTCGTGGAGCAGAACGCGCAGGCGGCGCTTTCCGTCGCCGACCGCGCCTACGTGCTCGAAACGGGCCGCATCACGCTCTCCGGCACCGGCAAGGAGCTGATGGCGAGCGACGCCGTGCGCAAGGCCTATCTCGGCGGCTGAGCCTGCCGAGCAGCACAGGGCTTTTGAGGAGCCGCCCTTCGGGGCGGCTCCTTTTCTTTGCACAATTTTTATGTTTTGCCAAGAAGTTCTCAGATTTTTAATAATTTCCGTCTCCGGGTATGCTATACTATGCGGACTGGCCCGCGCATGCTGCGGCGGCAGCCGCGCGGGATGACCGCATACGGAGGGGTACTATGGGCTTTTGGCGCTGCTGCGTCTACTATGCGGCGCTGGGTATTGCGTCGTTTTTTCTTGGGCGGCTGCTGCCCAAGCGCTGGTTCCGCGGCGACCGGTTTCCCTTCCGCTGTGCGCCGTGGGAGGCGAAGCTCTACCGCCTTCTGCGCGTGCACGAATGGCAGGACAGGGTCCCCGATATGAGCAGGATCGTCCCGAAGCTCATCCCCGCCAAAAGGCTGGAGGGCGACTTCCGCGCGCAGCTGCCGCGCATGATCGAGGAGACGTGCGTTGCCGAGTTCACGCACTTTGCCCTTATCCTGCTCGGCTTTTACGCCCTGCGCCTCTGGCCCGGGGCGGGCGGCGCAGTGATGGCCGCCGTTTACATTCTGCTGGGCAACCTGCCGTTTCTCATCATCCAGCGCTACAACCGGCCGCGGCTGCAAAGGCTCCTTGCCGCGCAGCAGCGCCGCGGCAGAAAAAAAGAACAACAGTAAAGGATCGGATTTTTCATGAAGGTTTTGATCTTGAGCTGCAACACCGGCGAGGGGCACAACTCCTGCGCCGCTGCGCTGGCGGAGGAATGCGCCGCGCAGCGCATTCCCTGCGGCACGGAGGACGCGCTGCGCTTCATCTCGCCCGAGGTCTCGCGCTTTATCTCCAACTGGCACGTGCGCATCTACCGCCACGCGCCGGGGCTGTTCCGCGTGGGCTACCGCGCGGCGGAGGAGCACCCCGCGCAGTTTCATGAGGGCTCGGCGTTCTACCGCTATCTGGCGCAGGGCGCGGAAACGCTCGGCGGGTTTATCGCCGGCAGCGGGTACGACACCGTGATCTGCACGCACGTTTTCGCCGCGCTGATGGTCAGCGAGGTCGTGAAAACGCGCCTGCCGCACCTCAAGACCTGCTTTATCGCCACGGACTACACCTGCTCGCCCAGCGTGAAGGACAGCGCGCTCGACCGCTACTTCATCCCCGCCTCGTCGCTCTCCGGCGACTTTCTCGGCGGCGGCGTGACGGGCGAGCGGATGCGCGCCTGCGGCATCCCCGTGCGGCAGATGTTCCGCCCCGGCGGACGCAAGGAGGATGCCAAGCGCGCCTTCGGCATCCCGCCCGGGCATCGCCACCTTGTGATGATGTGCGGCAGCATGGGCTGCGGGCCCATTCTCAGCATTGCGCGCCGCATCGGGCGCAGCCTGCCGGACGACCAGGATCTGACGGTCGTGTGCGGCACGAACGAGCGGCTGTTCCGCAGGCTTTCCCGCCGCTTCGGCGGCGTGAAAAACGTTCACGTGCGCTCCTATGTCAAGAACATGGCGCTTTTGATGGATTCCGCCGACCTGTACCTCACCAAGCCCGGCGGCATCAGCGTGACCGAGGCGGCGTCCATGCGCCTGCCGATGGTCTTTATCGACGCCGTGGCGGGCTGCGAGGAATACAACAAGGATTTTTTCCTCCGCTCGGGCGGCGCCGTGACGGGCAAAACGCCCGCGCAGATCGCGCGCGTCAGCCTCAGGCTGCTGAGCGACGGCCCGACGCTTGAAAAAATGGGCGACGCACTGGATGCCGCCGTGCCGCACGACGCGGCGGCAAATATCCTCTCGGAAATGAGCATGGAGGTCTCATAATGCTTACACCCAGCGTAGATTACCGGCGCTTCCGCCCCAGTAGGCTGAACACGCCGGAGTTTTCCCATGTGAAGCTGCTGCTGTTCTGGCCGATCTTCGGGCTTGGCTTTTTATTCGCCGAGCGCTGCTACCACGCACCGCATTATTACGTCATGCACTGCGCGCTCGACGATCTCATCCCCTTCTGCGAATGGTTCCTCATCCCCTACATGCTCTGGTTCGCCTACCTGATCGGCTCACTGGCGTATACCTTCTTTTTCGATGTGCCGAGCTTCCGCAGGATGATGCGGTTCGTCATCTTCACCTATTCCGTCTCGCTCGTGATCTATCTGCTCTTTCCCAACTGCCAGGAGCTGCGCCCCGCCGTTTTCCCGCGCGACAACGCGCTCACGCGCTTCATCGCGGGCTTTTACGTGTTCGACACGAACACCAACGTCTGCCCCTCGCTGCATGTGATCGGCTCGGCGGCGGCGTTTCTCGGGCTGTGGTACAGCCCGCGCTTTTCCTCGCGCGCGCGGCGCGCGGCTTCCGGCATTGCGGCGTTTTTCATCAGCATCTCCACGGTGTTCATGAAGCAGCACTCTATTCTCGACGTGCTTGCCGCGCTGCCGGTCTGCCTGGTCGGCTACTGGCTGTGCTGCGCGCGTCCCGGGCGGCAGACCGCCTCCGCGCCGCTGCGCGGCAGCCTCGAATAACGGATATCGAACTGCATAAAATGCCGCAGGCTCGCTCGCAGCGACCTGCGGCATTCCTATTTTCCGTTCGTTTCCTCGCTGCCGATATGTATATTTTTGTGAATAAGCCGTATGTTCTGGTGCCGCTGCGCGGCGCTTTTCTGCGTTCTGTGCATTTTTCACAGAACGACCAGCAAAAACGCCTCAATATTTGAATCATTTTCCATTGACAACGAATAAATAAACATTTATACTTGCGCTATCGTTTTTGAAACGCATGATTACCCGATCAAAAGCAATAAATTATACAGATGGATAAAAGGAGCAGCACAACCATGAAAAAGTTTCTTGCACTGATGATGGCTCTCGGTATGAGCCTTTCTCTGATGGCGTGCGGGCAGAAGGCCGACACGCAGGATACTAACACGCTGGTGCTCGGCACCTCCGCCGACTATGCCCCGTTCGAGTTCATGTATGCCGACGAGAACGGTGATATGCAGTATGCCGGCATCGACGTTTCCGCCGCGCAGTACATCGCCGGCGAGATGGGCAAGGAGCTGCAGGTCGAGAACATGGCGTTCGAATATCTGCTGACCTCTCTTGCCAAGGGCGACTACGACATGGTCATGGCCGCCATGGAGGCGACGCCCGAGCGTCTCGAATCCGCCGACTTCTCCGACCCCTACTACACCGACATCCCCCCGATGATCCTCGTCAAGGCTGACGCCGCCGACCAGTACCAGACGCTCGCCGACTTTGCCGGCAAGAGCGTGGGTGCGCAGGCCGCCACCACCAAGGAGGGCATCGTCACCGACCAGATGGAGGGCGCGAGCCTTGTTTCCCTTTCCCTTGTGACGGACCTTGTCAATGAGCTGGCATACGGCAAGGTGGACGCCATCGTGCTCGACGGCGCCGTTGCCCAGGAGTATGCCGATTCCAACAGCGACCTCGCGATCGCTGCCGCCTCCGACGAGCTCGGCACGGCGGAGCCGTACTGCGTCGCCGTTGCCAAGGGCGACCCCAAGGGCCTGCTGCCCGGCATCAACGCCGCCATCGCCAAGATGCAGAGCGAGAATAAGATCGACGAGTTCATCGCCGATGCGGACGCTCTGAGCGGCGTCGCCGTCGAGGTCACGGCGGATGCACCCGCGGCATAAGCCCCCTTGAATTTGCTCTCTTCTCACTATCTCTCATAGCCAAAGAGCAAAGCCCCTTCCGGCTTTGCTCTTTGGCGACCCTCCGACCAAATATGAAAGGAGCTCCTGCCCATGGACTTTGCCTCGTGGTGGAGCGGACTGTTTGCCGGTATGTCGCCGGCGTCGTTCGTCAATTTTTCCTTCCTGCCGAAATACGGCGTTTATTTTTTGCAGGCGCTGGGCTACACGCTGCTGCTGGCGGTCGTTTCGGTGGCGCTGGCGGTCATCCCTGCGCTGCTGCTGGCGTTCATGCGCCTGAGCCGCAGCAAGCTCGTGAGCACGCTCTCGGGCGCGTATATCGCGGTCTTTCGCTCCACGCCGCTGCTCGTGCAGCTGTCGATCATCTACTTCGGCCTGTTCGGCACGATCACCATTCCGCGCATCACGCTCCTCGGCTTTATCGACCTGAGCCGCTTTATCCCCGGCGTTGTGGCGCTGGCGCTCAACAGCTCAGCCTACGTTGCCGAGATCTTCCGCGCGGGCATCCTCGCGGTGGACGTGGGGCAGACGGAGGCGGCGCGCTCGCTGGGGCTTTCGTCCGTGCAGTCGATGAAGCTGGTGGTGCTGCCGCAGGCGGTGAAAAACGTGCTGCCCGCGCTCGGCAACGAGGTGGTGACGATGGTGAAGGAATCGTCCATCTGCTCCACGCTCGGCATGGTCGAGCTGATGTTCGCCGCCAAGACCGTGGCGACCGCCACCTATATCGGCCTTGCGCCGTACGTGCTGGCGGCGGCGATGTATTTCTGCATCACGTATCCCGCCGGCAAGGCGATCGAGGCACTGGAAAGGAGAATGCGCCGTGGCGACAAGCACTAAAACGCTCATCCGCGTGGAGGATGTCTGCAAGGATTACAACAACGGCGCAGTCCACGCGCTGCACCACTGCGACCTGCGCGTGAGCCAGGGCGAGGTCGTGGCGATCATCGGCCCCTCAGGCAGCGGCAAATCGACGCTGCTGCGCTGCCTGAACCTGCTGGAAACGCCGACGTCCGGCACGATCTACTTCAAGGGCACGGCGCTGAACGACAGGCATGTGAACATCGACCTGCACCGCCGCGGGATGGGCATGGTGTTCCAGCACTTCAACCTGTTTCCGCACATGACGGTCAGGCAGAACATCACCCTCGCGCCCGTGACGCTCAAGCTCAAAACACAGGCGGAGGCGGATATGCAGGCGATGTCGCTGCTCGAGCGCATCGGGCTTGCCGACAAGGCGGAGGAGTACCCCGCGATGCTCTCGGGCGGGCAGAAGCAGCGCATCGCCATCGTGCGCGCGCTCGCCATGGCTCCCGAGGTCATGCTCTTCGACGAGCCGACGAGCGCGCTCGATCCCGAAATGGTGGGCGAGGTGCTCGACCTGATGCGCGACCTTGCCGCAAGCGGCATCACAATGGTCGTGGTGACGCACGAGATGGGCTTTGCCCGCGAGGTCGCCGACCGCGTGGTGTTCATGTCCGAGGGCAGGATCATCGAGGAGGGCACGCCGGCGGACATCTTCGACCACCCGCAGAGCGAGCGGCTGAGATCGTTCCTCGCCAAGGTCCTGTAAATTTCCATGAGGAAGGGGCGTCCGGCCATCGGCCGGACGCCCCTTTTCCTTCGGTATGCTTATTTTTACATCTTCTCCGGCGCGGTGCAGCCGATGACCCGAAGGCCGTTTGCAAGCACCTGGCGCGTCGCCTCGGCAAGCTTCAGGCGCGCGGCGGCCACGGCGTCGTCCTCGCCCTTGATGCGGCAGGCGTTGTAGAACTTGTGGAACGCCGCGGCGAGGCGCATGAGGTAGCGGTTGATATAGCTGGGGTCATAGTCGCGCGCAGCCATGCGGATCTCCTCCGGGAAGGAGGACAGCTCCTTGATGAGCGCGCGCTCGGTATCGCTCGAGAGGATGGAGAGGTCGGCATCCGCGCAGGCGGGCGCGCTGTGCCCCTCCTCGGCAAGCGCCTTGAGCAGGCTGCAAATGCGCGCGTGGGCGTACTGGATGTAGTAGATGGGGTTCTCGCTGTCCTCGCGCACGGCGAGGCCGAGGTCAAATTCCATCTGCGTGTCGGGCTT
>DHMW01000010.1:4415-14250 GCA_002405995.1 Oscillospiraceae bacterium UBA4632 | reverse complement strand
GTCTTGCCCGTGCGCTTGGACATGCGCACGACCTCGCCGTCGCGCACCAGCTTGACCAGCTGCATCAGCACGATGTCGAGACGGTTCGTGCCGTCCAGCCCCAGCGCGTCGATCGCGCCCTTGAGGCGGGCGACGTGGCCGTGGTGGTCCGCGCCCCAGATGTTGATGACCTTGTCGAAGCCGCGGACCTCAAACTTGTTGCGGTGATAGGCGATATCGCCGGCAAGATAGGTGTAGAAGCCGTTGGCGCGGCGCAGCACGTCGTCCTTGAGACCGAGCTTGTCGATGTCGGCGTCCTTCTTGCCCATTTTGCGGTACTGCTCGCGCATGATCTCGGCGGTCTTGACCCAGAGCGCGCCGTCCTTCTCATACGTCCAGCCGAGATCGGTGAGCTTTTTCGCGGTATCGGCGACAAAGCCGGACTCGTGCAGGGAGGATTCAAAGAACCACTCGTCGAATTTGATGCCGTAGCGCTCGAGGTCGGTCTTCATCTTGGGAATGTTGCGGTCAAGACCGAAGCGCGCCATATCGGCGTGGCGCTGCTCGACGGGCTTGTCGAGGTAGCTCTCGCCGTGCTCGTCGTAAAACGCCTGCGCCAGCTCGCGGATATCGTCGCCATGGTAGCCGTCCTCCGGGAATTCAACGGCATCCTCGCCCTTGATGATCTGGAAATAGCGCGCTTCGATGCTCTTGGCAAACTTTTCGATCTGGTTGCCGAAGTCGTTGACGTAGAACTCGCGCCAGACGTTCGCGCCGGACCAGTCCAGCACCTCGGCGAGCGTGTCGCCCAGCACGCCGCCGCGGGCGTTGCCCATGTGCATGGGGCCGGTGGGGTTGGCGGAGACGAACTCGACCATGTACTTTTTGCCGCCCAGCCAGCTGTCGCGCCCATAGTCCTTATTCTCGCGCTCCACGGTGCACAGCACATCGTCATACCACTTCTCGCCCAGGCGGAAGTTGAGGAAGCCCGGGCCCGCGATCTCCACGGAGGTGAAGTAGGTATTGTCAAGCTCCATGCGTTCGGTGAGGATCTTTGCGACCTCGCGGGGATTCTTGTGCATCGCCTTGGATGCGGCCAGGCAGAACGTGGTGGTGTAGTCGCCGTTCGACGTATCCTTGGGGATCTCAACGGCGGGAACGGCCGTTACGCCCTCGGGCAGCAGCCCCTCCTGCACGGCGGCGCGATAGGCCGCCGTCGTCAGCTCGGCGACCTGGTTCTTTGCGCTGCGGATCATATTCATGGCTTCTTCTCCTCTTATCCTTAACGTTTTGACCGGCGCGGCGGCGCGTTGTGCCCACAGCCGCGTGCCGGAAGATATTCTGTTAGATTATACTACACTTTCCGGCAGAAAACAAGGGAAGGAGGGAAGAAATCTGCCATGGCGCGGCATTTTTGCCGCGCAGGACGACGGCAGCCTCCGCACGGCGGCATTGCCCAACGGAGTGCCGCGCAGGCTGCGGCCGCTGCCCGCCATAACGCCTCTCCCGACACGCGCCGGAGCGCAGATCGGCGCTGGTCCAGAAGCAAAACAAATTCTGCGTCCAGTGAGCGCCATTCCCCGCCGGTCCCGCGCAAAAACGCCAGCCTCCGCGGGCTGTCCGCCGCGGCTGCGGCGGCTGCGCGCAGTCCAGTCTGCTTGCTTTCGCGCAGTCCAGCAGGTGCGGCGGCGGAGGCGGAACGCCTGAAATCTCTTGCTTTTTTGACCAAGAATGCTATAATCATAATAGCATTTTTTGGATGCTTTTGAGAGATTTTGAAACAAATATAAAGGAGGACTCTCCCCATGCCCGTTAATCTGAAAGGCCGTTCTTTTCTCACGCTGAAGGATTTCACGCCCGATGAGATCCGCTATATGCTCAACCTCGCCGCCGACCTGAAGGCGAAGAAGCGCGCCGGTATCCGCGGCAACCTGCTTGCCGGCAAGAACATTGTGCTGCTGTTTGAAAAGACCTCCACCCGCACCCGCTGCGCGTTTGAGGTCGCCGCCTATGACGAGGGCGCGCACGTCACGTTCCTGGATTCCAAGTCCTCCCAGATGGGCAAGAAGGAAACGATGGCCGATACCGCGAAGGTCCTCGGCCGCTTCTTCGACGGTATCGAGTACCGCGGCTACGACCAGAAGGTCGTTGAGGGTCTCGCTGCCAACGCGGGCGTTCCCGTGTGGAACGGCCTGACCGACGTCGATCACCCCACCCAGGCGCTCGCCGACATCCTCACGCTGATGGAGAACACAAAAAAGCCCCTCAACAAGTGCAAGCTCGTTTTCTGCGGCGATACCCGCAACAACGTCGCCTATTGCCTGATGTACATCTGCGCCAAGCTCGGCATGCACTATGTCGGCTGGGGCCCGAAGGAGCTTGCTCCCGCCGCCGACGTCGTCGCCTACTGCAAGGAAGTCGCCAAGGAGACCGGCGCGGTCGTCGAATACGGTGAGGATCGTGCTCTCCTCAAGGGCGCGGACGCGCTCTACACCGACATCTGGGCTTCCATGGGCGAGGAGGACAAGATCCCCGAGCGCGTGAAGCAGCTCACCCCGTACAAGGTCACCGGCGAGGTGCTGGCTGCCACCGAGAACAGCGACTGCATCTTCCTGCACTGCCTGCCCTCCTTCCACGACTTCGACACCACCATGGCCGCCTCTCAGAAGGAGCTGGGCTACGATATCCGCGAGGTCACGGACGAGGTCTTCCTTTCCCCGAACTCCAAGGTGTTCGACGAGGCGGAGAACCGCATGCACACGATCAAGGCCGTCATGGTCGCGACGATTGGCAACGTCTGAGCGCTCCAGGTATTCAAAAAAGCAAGCGGCGAAGGCCGCTTGCTTTTTTGCGCCGGAAAGGAAAAGGCGAAGCGGGGGAGCTCCCGCTTCGCCTTTCTTTATTTGCAGTATTTTTCGAGCTCCCGGCAGAGCGCGTGCGCGTCGCTCTCCCTGCGGGTGATGATGGCGACAGAGTCGTTGCCGGAGATGCAGCCGAGCATCTGCGGGAAGCGCAGCGCGTCGAGCGCAGCGCCTGCGGCGTCGGCAAGGCCGGGCAGCGTTTTGAGCACGGCGACGATGCCTGCGCAGTCCACGCTGACGCTGCACTCGCTCAGGATGAGCTGCAGCCGCCGGGTGTTGTCGATATGATCCGCCTTGACCGACACGGCGTAGCGGCTGCGGCCGCCGCCCATCGGCTCCTTATAGAGATAAAGCTCCTTGATATCGCGCGAGACGGTGGTCTGCTTGCTCTCGATGCCGCATTCGGCAAGGCGGGCGATCAGCTCCTCCTGCGTCTCGATATCGTAGCGCCGGATCAGCTCGAGGATCTTTTCCTGCCGTTTGGATTTCACTTCCGTACCCCTCCCCCTGTTCTCGGCGCGCCCTCCGGCGCGCCGTGCTTTCGTGCAAGGGACAAAGCGGCGGGGCGGGCTCCCGCCCCGCCCTCGGGGCTTACAGATCGTCGCGGTTGACGGGGCAGGACATGCAGCGCGGACCGCCGCGGCCGCGGGACAGCTCCGCCGACGGCATGGTGAGCACGTTCAGCCCGTGCTTCGCGAGCAGGTCGTTGGTCACATAATTGCGGTCGTAGGTGACGACGGTGCCCGGACGGATGCAAAGCGTATTCGAGCCGTCGTTCCACTGCTCGCGCTGCGCTGCGAGCAGGTCGCCGCCGCCGCAGCGGATCAGATCGACCGCGGGAAGCTTGAGCTCGAGGGCAAGGATGTCCTTGAGCTCCTCCTTGATCGCGCCGAACTTCAGCTCGCCGTGCTCGTCGAGCGTCATCTCATAAACGCTCAGCGGACCCTCGATCTCGGGGTGGATGGTGAACTTGTCGTAATCGACCATCGTGAACACCGTGTCGAGGTGCATGAACGCGCGCGTCTCGGGAATGTCGAAGGCAAGGACCTTCTTGAAATCCGAATTTTGCAGCAGGTTGCGCGCGAAGTTCTCCGCACCGGAAACGGTCGTGCGCTCGGACAGGCCGACCGCCACGATATCCTTCGACAGCACGAGCACGTCGCCGCCCTCAATGGAATAGCTGTCGGACAGGTCGTACCACATCTTGTTCTCCGCGGTGGCAAAGTCGCGGTTGTAGAGGAACATGTACTTCAGGAGCAGGCTCTCGCGCTTGCGCGCGGGGGTGTGCATTCTGTGGATATTGATGCCCTCGCCCACGCAGGCGCCGGGGTCACGGGTGAAGTAAAGGTTGGGCATGGGGTCGGAGACGAAGGGATAGTCGTCGTTGACCAGGTCCATCAGGGACGTGGCGGACTTGGTGGCGACCTCGCTGCGCTTGATGCCCGCAATGAGCTTGGTGATCATCTGCTTGGGCGGCATGTCGAGCAGCAGGCTCGTCATGCCGGCGCGCAGGCCCTTGGCGTGGATCTTGCTGATGTTGAGAAAGTCGTTCACCAGCTGGATCTGGCGGGCGGGGTCGGCGATCGCCTTGGCGACCTCATCGACATAGTAGACGACCTCGACGCCGTTGTCGCGCAGCAGCTGGGCGAAATAGTCGTGCTCCTCCTGCGCGATCTTGAGGTAGGGGATATCGTCGAAGAGCAGTCTGCCGAGCGTGGCGGGCGTCAGCGCCTCCAGCTCCTCGCCGGGGCGGTGCAGCAGCACCTTGTTGAGCTTTCCGATCTCGGAGAAATTATGGATACCTGAATACATGGTTGCTCCCTTCCCGGGACGCCGGCGGCTCTCTCATCGCACCGCCCGAACGCCCCATTCCGTATTTTGTGTAGATACCGCCGCACACCTCGGAGGGCGGTCCGCAGGGGATCACTTTTCTGCATTTCTGGGATAAAGTATACGCCCGCACGGGACGCTTGTAATGTATCAGCTCCCGCGCGATTTTATGTGCCAGTCACTCCTCCAGCTCTTCTTCCAGCGCTTTGCGCAATACATCCATGCCGCGCGCCAGCCGGTCCTCGGATTCATAGGAGTAATTGATGCGGATATGGTCGCGCCCGCCGTTTTTGAAGGGATAGAACACATGCCCGGGGATCAGCGTAACGCCCATGTTGTAGGCGCGGCTGATAAAGCTCTTGCTGTCCACCCCGTCGGGCAGCCGGCACCAGACGTAAACGCCGCCGTTCGGCTTATGGTAGCGCACGCCCAGCGGGGCGAGCTCGTCGAGCCTGCGGCAGACCAGATCGCGCTTGCGGCGGTAATCTGCGCGGAAATCCTCGAGCGCGGCGTAGTAGCTGCCGTCGCTGAGGTAGGTGCCGAGGAGCTTCTGCGTCATCCAGTCCGACGCCATCAGCCGCACCGATACAAGATAGCTCAGCGCGCGGATGAAATCGCGGTTGCCCACGACGAATGCAAGGCTCAGCCCGGGGATGAACGTGAGCGAGAAGGAGTAAATGTAGATCACGTTGCCCATCGTGTCGAACGCCTTGATGGGCGGCAGCCTTTCCCCCTCGTAGACCAGCTCGCTCGCCGCGTCCTCCTCGATGATGGGGATGCGGTAGAGGTTGGACAGCGCCACGAGCCGCTTGCGCCGCTCGAGCGAAAGGATGCAGCCTGTGGGGTCGTGAAAGCTGGAATTGACGAAGATCAGGCGCGGGCGGGCGCTTTTCAGCAGATTTTCCAGCACCTCGCAGTTCATGCCGTCCTCATCGACGGGCACGGTCAGGATCCTTGCGCCCGCAAGCTCCATCGCACGGTACATATCCGGATGGACCGGCTCCTCCATCACCACGCTGTCGCCGGGCTTGACAAGGAGCGTGACGATAAAGTCGAGCGCCTGATTCGTCTCGGCGAGGATCTGGATCTCGCCCGAGGACGCCCGGATGCCCTTCGTGCCGAGGAAGGAGACGAGCTTCTGGCGCAGGAACTTATCGCCCTTGTAGGGGCTGAAAAAATACTGGCAGGGGCCGCTGCCGGTCAGCAGCGCGGCAATGTCGCGCGCGACGCGCTCGGAGGAAAAGACCCCGCGCGAGGCGACGCCGCTGCCGAGGGAGTAGTGGCTCTCGTCCGTAAAGCGCTGGAACAGATCGTCGAAGGTGCGCTCCATATCGAGGTACTTATCCGCGACCTCGCTGACCCAGTTCACGCGCCCCGGGGCGGGTACGTCACCGCCCTCGCCGCGCCCCTCTGCGTCGGCGTCCGCTGCGGGCCATCCCCCCGCGGCGACCACATAGCCCACGCCCTGGCGCGATTCGATCCACGCGTCGCTTTTCAGCTCGCTGTACGCCTTGACGACCGTGTTGCGGTGCACGTCCAGCAGCTGGGCGAGCGCGCGCTCGCTCGGCAGCGCGCTCGCCCTCGGCAGCGCGCCGCTGATGATCTGCGACTTGATCTGGTCGGCGATCTGAAGGTAAACGGGCACCTTGGACGCCTTGTCGATCCTGATATCCATGGGTATCTTCTCCCTTTGCGCCGCACTGCGGCGACCAATCTCTCGTTTGTCATTTTATCACACATATCCTGCACTTGTACAGACATTTTTGTGCATTTGCGCTAAACGGATAAAAACCCATCTGCCCGCAGCAAAAAACCGGAGACGCTGGCGCGTCTCCGGTTTTTTATTGCTTTTCAGGTGTTTTTCAGCCGCTTGCCGATCAGAACAGCAGGTGCGCGATCGGGCAGACGACGAGAATGCTGATGATGGTGCGCTCGAGGAAGATAACGAACAGCTCGCCGAGGTTGACCGGCAGCTTGGAGCTGATGATCAGACCGCCGACCTCATCGAGGAACAGGACCTGCGTGATGGAGATGACCGCAACGATGAAGCGGGTCATGGCATCTTCGCAGCCGGCGATCAGGATCGCGGGCGTGAACATATCGGTGAAGCCGACGACCATGGTCTTGGAGGCTTCAAGCGCTTCGGGAACGCCAAGCAGTTCGAGCAGAGGCTTGAACGGCAGGCCCAGGTAATCGAAGATGGGGGTGTAATTCGCAAGGATGAGCGCGATGGTGCCAACGGCCATAACGGTGGGCAGAATGCCGAACCACATGGTCAGGCAGTTCTTGGTGCCGCTCTTGAGGAACTGGCCGATGCCCTGATGCTCGGCCACGCGCTTGAGCGCGAGATCCATGCCGTACTCAGCGGAGCTCTTGTAGCCCTCGGGCAGGGTATCGGGCATGGCGTGGCCTTCGACAAGGTAGGTCTCGGGCTTCTTGCAAAGGGGCCAGATGCGCGGGCAGATGAGCGCGCAGATAATGCCCACAAAGCAGATAAGTAAGTAGTAAATGCCGAACATTTCGGTCAGGCCGACCTCATCAAGAACGACCAGAGAGAACGTAATGGAAACCGCTGAGAACAGCGTGGCAATAATGCTGGCTTCCTTTGCGTTGTAATAGCCGCCTTCATACTGGTTGCACGTCAGCATAACGCCGAGCGTACCGTCGCCGATCCAGGAGGTGATGCAGTCCACCGCCGCGCGGCCGGGAACCTTGAAGAGGGGACGCATGAACTTGGTGAGCAGCGCGCCCACGTACTCGAGCAGACCGAAGTCCGTCAGCAGCGGGAGCAGGTAGCTCGCCATGAGGAAGACGAACACAAGGCCGATGATCAGATCGTAGGCCAGCGCGCCCTGGTCGCCGCCGACGATCGCCTGAATAAAGGCGTTTTCCGTCTCCTTGGCGGCGGGGGAGAAGCTGTAGATCCACGTCAGCCAGACGCAGACGCAGCCGATCACGCGGACGACCACCCAAATCGGGGAGCAGGCGAAGCAGCCCTTGAGCAGTTCGTTATTCATAATGAACTTGGGCTTGGCCAGGGCGATGATCGCCATGACGGCCGAAATCGTCAGGATGGCGATGCAGAGCATTGCAACATTGTTGTAGCCGATGGCATTCTTCAGCGCGTCGGACATGACCTTGACCAGGACCGTCCAGCTGCCGTTGATCTTCATGGGGATCATGAAGATGAGAATACCGATGATGGATGGAATAATAAACAGAGCCTTTAACTTGGCATTGCTTTTGGTTTCCATTCTCTCTCCTCCTTTAATTTGTGAGCTGTGTCCAAAAACCGGCCTCTCTCACAGCCGGTTTTATGGCAAATGCTCTTATCAAATACTTTACTTCTTTTCGCTGATAAAGCAAGTACCAGTAAAGACTCCAATTTGTATACCAGTAATAAATTTCTCCGTTTTGCTACTTTTCTTTTTGTTCATCCTGACGCAGCCGCAAAAAGCACGTGTCCGGGTTGCACAAAAGCGCGCGGCAAAAGGCGAAAAAAGAGGGCATATCGCCCTCCTTTTTCGCGCGTCACGGCCGCGGCGGCTCCGCGCCGCTGAACTTCTCCACCTCGTTCTTGCCGATCGCCATGCGCTTCCACTGCTCCGGCAGCCCCGGTGCAATGAGCGGAAACAGGTTTTCCGTATCCGACGTGGGCTGGATATTATAGGTGCCGTACTTGTTGACGAGATCGGCGCAGCCGTCGCTCTGACCGAAGCGCGGCCTGAGCATGGGCGTCAGGTCGCGCGGCAGCCCCTTGCCTTTTCGCATAAAAAACTCACCTCCGGGCTTAGTATGCCCGAAGGTGAGCGGTTTCATCGCGTTACTCGCGCAGCGTGGCGGGATACACGCCCGCGTCGTGCAGCTTTTTAAGCTCGCGCTGCACCATTTCCTTATCCTCGTGATAGGTCATGCCGAACCAGCGCGCGGACGAATGCAGCACGGAGACGCGCAGCTCGCCGCGGTCGATGAGCTGGCCGATCATGCTCGGCAGCAGGCACTCTGCCTTGAGCTCCTCCGGACCGAGGGCACGGAGAAAGCCGCGGAAATACGCGTCGAGCTTTTCGAACAGCCAGGGCGTGAAGCCCCAGAAGTTCATCGAGACCGGCGTGTCGGGCGCGTAGACCGGGCCGTCGCCGTTTTCCTGAATGTCGCGGATCTTCCCGTCGGCGCAGGGCTTCAGGCGGAACGTCTCGACCACGCGGTCGAGCATCCCGTTCCCGTCCACGTGGCACACGCCGCGCGTGACCGTGCCGTGCTCGCTGACGGTGTTGCACAGGCTGTAGCCGACCATCGTGCCCTCGCCGCTTTCAGCGAGCTTGCCCAGCTCGGCGTAAATGGTGCGGAACGCATCCGCGCCGTAATAGTCGTCGGCATTGATGACGACGAACGGCTCGTGCACAAATTCGCGCGCGCACAGCAGCGCGTGCACGGTGCCGAACGGCTTGACACGCTCAGACGGCACCTTATAGAAATCGGGGACGCTTGAAAAATCCTGATAGGCGTAGCAGACCTCGACCGGCGAGCCGTCCGCCGCCGTGCGCCGCGCGAGACGGCCGCCCACGAGGGAGTGCATCAGCTCGCGCATCCCGGGCTTGATGATAAAGACCACCTTGGTAAAGCCCGCGCGCAGCGCGTCATAGATCGAGTATTCCATCAGGATCTCGCCGTTCGGGCCGATGCCGTCCACCTGCTTGTCGCCGCCGTAGCGCGAGCCCATGCCCGCCGCCATGATGACCAGTGCCGCTTTCATCAAAACAAAACTCCTCTCACAGTTCTCAGCCTTCTTCTTCCGGGACGCACATCCCGCGCCCGTCTCCGCCCATCATAGCGTATCGGCAGTGCATTTTCAAGCCATCTTTTGCGCGCCCCTTGCCTTTTGCGGGCGGGATGGTATACTGGGATGGAAATCGACCGGACCGAGGTGTACCAATGGAAAGCTTTCTGCACGCGATCTCCTCTGTGACCATCATCCTGCTGCTGACGGCGACGGGATATCTCTGCGCGGCAAGGGGCTGGATGGACGCACGCGCCAAGGCGTTCATCAGCAAATTCCTGATGACGCTTGCCATCCCCTGCATGTGCCTTTACAGCTTTCAGACCAATCTGTCCCGCGGCCTGCTGGGGCAGTCCCTGCGTATGCTGCTGGCGGGCTTCTGCTCCTG
>DHMW01000010.1:0-4292 GCA_002405995.1 Oscillospiraceae bacterium UBA4632 | reverse complement strand
ATTTTCATCATGATGTGCGCGGTGTCCAACTGCGTGTTCATCGGGCTTGCGATGTGTACGGAGCTGTTCGGAAGTGAATGCACGCCCTATGTGATGCTCTACTGGATGGTCAGCACCACGTTCATGCAGCTCGGCGGCGTTTCGCTGGTGCGCTGGTCCGGAGAGGCGGGCGGGCTTTCGGCAAAAATGCTGCTGCATTTTCTCAAAACGCCCACCATCCTCGGCACGCTGGCCGCCATCGCCCTTGTGCTGCTGGACGTCCGGCTGCCCGCGCTCGTGATGACCTACTGCCGCTATATGAACAATCTCGTCACGCCGCTGGCGCTGCTGCTGACGGGCTATATCATCCATGAGCTGGGGCTGAAAAACCTGCGCATCGACCGGGCGCTCGGCGCGATGCTCCTGTTCCGCTTTATCGCCGCGCCCGCCGTCTGCGCGCTTTTCTGCGCATCCTTCGGCGTGGCCGGCCTTGCGCGCAGCGTATACATCGTGGAGGCGGCGATGCCGGTGGTCACGCAGACCGTTGTTGCATCGGCAGAGTACGGCGCGGACGAGCAGTTCGCCGCGCAGGGCGCGGCGCTGTCCACGATCGCGTGCTTCGCGGTCATCCCCGTGCTGATGCTGCTCCTGTAACGGCGGGGCAGGCGCAGCGCTCTGCCGGCACGGCCGCCGTATGTTTTCCCGCCGCCGCGCATATAGATGGAGCACCATGGGATAGGAGTGTGCTTCATGAAGGGAAACATGGAAGAGCGCGCACGCGCGCTGGCCGCCTACATCATCGAGAACCGCACCACCGTGCGCGCCGCGGCGAAGAGGTTTGGCGTGAGCAAATCCACGGTGCATAAGGACCTGCAGGACCGCCTGCCGCAGTTTGACCGCTGCCTGTATCTGCGCGCCAAGGAGGTGCTGGAGGAGAACAAGGCGCAGCGGCACATCCGCGGCGGGATGGCGACAAGGAAAAAATACCGGGGATGCTGACGGACGGCGCAACTTTTTTCGATTTTTTCCGTCTATCGTCATAAAGCGCCGCCGGCCGGTGCGGCACGGCGGCGCTCCGCTCTGCGTTTTTTGCCGCAGGGGCGGGAAATTGACTCTTGCGCAAAGGCGGCAAAGCCGCTACAATGGGATTATTGTAAACCAAAAGAGGACCGGTCAAAGAAAATGAGTGAGCATGAGAGATATGAGGGGGAGCGGAAGCGCCCCGCAAAGAAGAAGGCAAAGCGGTCGCGCGCAGAGCGGCTGACCGTCACGCTGCTGGCGCTGCTGTTTCTGGCTGCGGCAGGCGCGGCGGTGGTGAAGTATGCGGTGCGCGCGCCCGAGCCGGCAGACGATACGCAGCAGCAGGACGCGCAGGACGATCCGGCAACGCCGGACGGCGGCAGCGCGGAGGTCATCTCGAACGGGCGCGAGCGCAAGCAGTACTGCTATACCATCCTGCTCTCCGGCATCGACAACGACGCCGGCGGGAGCGACACGAACATCCTGATGCGCTTCGACGCCGTGAACAAGGCCATCGACCTTGTGAGCCTGCCGCGCGACACGCTGATGAGCAGCGGGCACAAGCTCAACTACGCCTACGCCAGGGGCGGGACGGATCAGCTGCGCGCGGAGATCGAAGAGCTGCTGGGCATCCCGGTGGACTTTTTTGTCAGCGTGGATCTCAAGGGCTTCATCCAGTTGGTCGATCAGATCGGCGGCGTGGATTTTGACGTGCCCATCAACATGGATTATGACGATCCCTACCAGGACCTGCACATCCACTTTCAAAAGGGAATGCAGCACCTTGACGGGCAGCAGGCGATGGAGGTCGTGCGCTTCCGCCACAACAACGACGGCACGGGCTACGGCACGGAGGACATCGGCCGCATCGGCACGCAGCAGGCGTTTTTGAAGGCCGTGGCGCAGAAGCTGATGAAGCTGGAGAACATCCCCGCCATGGCGGAGGTGTTCCTCAAATACGTCAAGACCGACCTGACGCTCGGCAACCTTGTGTGGCTGGGCAACGAGGCGCTCTCAATGGGCGGCACGGACGCCGTCTCCTTCCACACGCTGCCCGGCGACGGCACGGGCTGGTACAAGGGCGCGTCGGTCTACGAGCTGGACCCGGAGGCGGTGCTGGAGCTGACCAACAGCGCGCTGAACCCCTACGCGGACGATATTACCGCGGACGAGCAGACCATCCTGGTGCCGTAAAGCGCGGCAGGAGGAATTCAGGAGAGAAAGAGAGAGGATCGCCATGAAACTGCGGTTTGCGCTGCTGTGCGCCGCGCTCGCACTGCTGATGACGGTGAGCGCCCTGGCGAACGGCGGCGGGAGTGAAGCGGCGGCGCCCGCCGCGCCGGAGCAGGGCGAAACGGATACGGAGGACGCGCCGCGCTTTGCCGGCGTGCGCGTTTACGAAGGGGAGTTTACCGACGTCGGGGCGGGCGACTGGTACGCGGCGGACGTGATCTCCGCCTATGAGCACGGTCTGCTCTCCGGGCGCGGCGGCGGAAAATTCGCGCCGCAGGAAAGCATCACCATCGCGGAGCTGCTGACCATCGCGGCGCGGCTGCGCTGCATTTATCAGACCGGGAGCGGTGCGCTGCCCGAGAGCGGGACGGAGACGGACGCAGACGCGCCGTGGTATGCGCCCTATGTCGCGTATCTCAAGGCGGAGCGGCTGCTGGGCGAAAGCTTTGAGGGCTTCTATCTGCTGCCGGCGTCCCGCGCGCAGATGGCAGGCATTTTCGCCTTCGCGCTGCCGGAGGAGTGGTATGAGGAAAAAAACGCGGCGCTGGTGACGGACGCCTACGCAAGCCGCGATTTCATCGCCGACGTGACGGAAAAAACGCCGTACCGCAGCGAGATCCTGCTGATGTACCGGCGCGGCCTGCTTTCCGGCATGGACGAAAAGGGCAGCTTTTATCCCGACCGCAGCGTCAGCCGCGCGGAGATCGCAGCGCTGCTGGCGCGCGTGGTAGAGCCGGAGCGGAGGCTGACGCTTTCCTGGACCGTGCAGCCCTACCATTCCGCCGCGGGGAAAACGCTGGAGGGGCTGATCGCCGCGCCGGAAACGCTGCCCGGGGCGCCTGCCGCCAAAGACGGCGGCGCCATCGACGCGCTGGTGCGCGATATGCTCGCGCGCGGCGCGAGCACCATCACCCTGAGCTATCCGAAGGCGCTGGGGCAGAGCACCGCGGCCGCGCTGACGCAGGCGTTCACCGCGCGCGTCAAGACCTACTGCGAGCAGATGTACAACTCGGTATCGTGCAAGGCATACGCAACGGGGCGGGTCGTGCTGACGTTCTCGTCCACGGCGGGGACGGACACGCAGCTGGCGGCGTATCGCGCAAAGGCGCTTGCCGCCGCCATCGCCGTGCACGATTCGCTGTGGGAAAGCGGGCTGCTGAGCTACGAGATGGACGAATATGAGATCGCACGCACGTATTTTCTCTGGCTGTGCGACAACTGCCGCTACGACGAAAACGCGGCGGACGATTCGCTCAGCCACCTTGCCTACGGCGCGCTCATCGACGCGCTTGCCGTGTGCGACGGCTACACGGGCGCGTATAACCTGCTGCTGAAGCTCGAGGGCATCGAGTGCTCGGCGCTGTTCAACGACAGCCACATCTGGACCGTCGCCGTGCTGGACGGCAAAACATATCACATCGACGTGACGTGGGGCGACCAGTACGGGCGCACGGACCTGCGCTATTTCGGCATGAGCGAGGAGCAGTCGCGCAGGTACCATCCGTGGACGGATAAGCTCCCCGCGGCCGCTTCCCTGCACGAAGGCGCGCCGTTTACACGTTGAAGCGGAAGTAGATCATATCGCCGTCTTTGACGACGTACTCCTTGCCCTCGCTGCGCAGCAGCCCCTTTTCCTTCGCCGCCGCGACGCTGCCGCAGCGGATCATGTCGTCGAAATTGATCGTTTCGGCGCGGATGAAGCCGCGCTCGATGTCGGAGTGGATCTTGCCCGCCGCCTGCGGGGCCTTGGTGCCGTTTTTGATGGTCCAGGCCCTGCATTCGTCCTCACCGTAGGTGAGGAAGGAGATGAGGCCCAGCAGCGAATACGAGCATTTGATCAGCCGGTCAAGACCGGATTCCTCGATGCCGAGATCCTCGAGGAACATCGCGCGATCCTCGCCGTCCAGCTCGGCAATGTCCTGCTCGAGCTTGGCGCAGATGGGCAGCACCTGCGCGCCCTCTTTGGCGGCCAGCGTCTTGACCTGCTGCAAATATTCGTTGCCGTCCTGGTTGGCAAAGCCGTCCTCGTCCATGTTCGCGGCGTAGATGATGGGCTTGAG
>DHMW01000105.1:8877-9062 GCA_002405995.1 Oscillospiraceae bacterium UBA4632 | reverse complement strand
ATTCTTCCTCCGCTCCGACCTCGGCAGGGATGTTGAGGCGGCGCTGCTGCTGGATGCGCGGATGAAGCAGGACCCGATGGCAATGGAGGTAAGCGTCAGCGCCGAGCTGAACGGCACAGCGCTTTCGACGGACGCGCTCGTCTGCCGCACCGCGCAGAGCGGCACGGGCATCACGGCGGTGCAGG
>DHMW01000105.1:0-8821 GCA_002405995.1 Oscillospiraceae bacterium UBA4632 | reverse complement strand
CGGCGGCGTCACGCTCTACTGCGCAAACGGAGCGGTGTATCTTGAAAACGGCAGATCCTACGCTCTCGGCGGTGTCTGCGCCGATTACGGCGCGCTGCTGAGCAGGACCGCCTCGCTTGCCCGCGCGCTGGAGATCACCAAAACGGTGGAGGGCACGAGCAAGCTCTACCGCTTTTCCGCCGAAGGCGCGGACGCGGACGCGCTTGCGGAGCTGCTGCTGCCCGAAGCAGCGGACGCTGTCAGCCTCCGGACGCTGCGCGTGGAGCTGATCGCCGAGGGCGGCGAGCTGATGGCGCTGCACTTCTGCACCGACAGCGCAGACAGCGCCATAACGCTGGACGCGCGCGCCGAATTTCTCCAGTCCCCCACGGCGCCCGAGATCCCCGAGGCGGTGCAAAGCGCCGTCAGCAAGGGCGCGGGCGCGGCGGACGGCACGGTCCTGACCAGGGACGCGCTGCGCCTGATCGATGCCTGGAGCACCCTGATGCGCCGCGAAACGCTCTCCGCCGACCTGACGCTCTCTGCCGACTGCGGACCCATCATGCTCGGCGATACCGTGCAGTATGACCGATGCACGATCGACGCCCAGGATTACGCCTGCATCCGCCGGGGTGCGGCGAGCCTGTATCTCTCCGGAGGCCGCATCTGCGATGCAGGCGGCAATTCCGTCGATGTCTCCGGCGCATCGCTCGCCGATTCCTCTCAGCTCATCCCGCTGTGCTATGAGCTGATGATGAACGGCACGGCGGGCTGCGTCCGCTCCGGCGACGGCTATCTCTACACGCTCGCGCTCGACGAGGACGGGATGGCCTCCCTCGCCGCCGCCATCGCGCCGGATATCAAGGCGCAGGATGTCAGCTTCACCGGCGGCAGCATCGAGCTCAGCGTCACGGACGGGGGCGCGATCCGCCAGATCGGCGTTTCGTGCTCCGGCACGCTCCATCTGGTGCTGACGGATGCAGGCGCGGCGCTTTCCGCCGTCATCGTGCCGGTCACGCGCGAGATATCGTTTCCCCAGCCAGTGCTTGATGCGCTGAAGCAATAGAAAAAGCGAGGGAAGAAGCATGGGAAACCGCATCATCAGCATCAGCCGCCAGTTCGGCAGCGGCGGACACGAGACCGCCGTGCGGGCGGCGGATCTCCTTGGCATCCGGGTCTACGAACGCGAGCTGATCCGGCTTGCGTGCGAGTACGGGGAGCTTTCGGAAAAAACGCTCTCCCCCTCGGATGAGAAGGCGACCAACCCGTTCCTTTTTGAGACCGTGCACGAGGGCAACTACCACGTGCTGCGCGGCCGGCCCACGAGCGAGGTGCTCTTCGCCCTGCAAAGCCACGAGATCCGCCGCATCGCCAAAAGCGAGGAGTGCGTATTTGTGGGGCGCTGCGCGGACTTCGTCCTGCGGGACAGGGATGTGAGGCTGCTGCGCGTATTCGTCTCCGCGCCGGAGGAATATCGCATCGCGCGCAAGATGGAGCAGGAAAAGCTCACGCGCGATCAGGCGGTCCGCCTGATCCGGAAAATGGACAAGCAGCGGCGCAAATACTACGAAGGCTACACCGGGCGCGTCTGGGGCGCGGCAGGAAACTATGACCTCTGCATCGACACGAGCCTGCTGCCGCCCGCCGACGCGGCGGAGCTGATCGCCGCGCGCTTCCGCGCGCTGTAACACGGGAGGGAGGACCGCCATGTACTACGGTGAGATCAAAAACTGCGATATTGCCAACGGCGAAGGCGTGCGCGTCACGCTCTTTGTCTCCGGCTGCACGAATCACTGCAAAAACTGCTTTCAGCCCCAGACGTGGGACTTTCACTACGGCAAGCCCTTCACGCAGGAGACCGAGGACGCGCTGCTTGCCATGCTTGCCCCCGGCTACATCAACGGGCTGACGCTGCTCGGCGGCGAGCCGTTCGAGCCGGAAAACCAGCGCGCGCTGCTGCCGTTCCTGCGCCGCGTGCGTGCAGCGCTGCCGCAGAAGAGCATCTGGTCGTTCACGGGCTTCACCTGGGAGCAGCTGCACACCGACGGCGCGCACCCGCGCTGCGAGGCGACGGACGAGCTGCTGTCCCTGCTCGACGTGCTGGTGGACGGGCGCTATGAGGAGGCGCTGCATGATATCTCGCTGCGCTTCCGCGGCTCGTCGAACCAGCGGATTATCGACGTACCCGCCACGCTCCGGAGCGGCAGGCTGACGCTCTGGGACGCCTGAGCGGCTGCGTCATGGGCGCAGCTTCGAAAAGACCCGCCTGACCGCGCTGCATGCGCGGCCGGGCGGGCTTGTTGTATCACAGTGCGCGGTCCCGCTCGTCGAGCGGGACCGCGCCAGGCATTATGAGGAATCAGAGCGGCGCCGCGCCGCAGAGGGCAAGCCCCGCCAGAAGGATGGCGAGCTCCGCGAGCGCCGGCAGCCGGCGTCTGAGTGTTTTCCACGCAAAACCCATCGGAGAGCGCCTCTCACTCCGCGAGCTTTTTACCCACAGCGCGGCAGGCCTCGAGGATCTGCCCGTCGGGCGCTTCGCAGCAGATGACGCTCTCGCACACGAGGTTGATCCCCGCGTCGCCGCAGTCCTTTTCCCAGCTGCGCATCCATTCGCCGTCGCCCCAGCCATAGGAGCCGAACAGCGCCGCGCTCTTGCCCGAAAGGCCGCGCTTGCACTCGTCGAACATCGGCTGGAACTCCATCTCCTCCAGCACCTCGCTGCCCATGGCAGGGCAGCCGAAGGCAACGGCGTCATAGCCGTTCAGCGCGCCTCGCTGCACCTGATCCGGCGTGAGCAGCGTTACCTGCGCGCCCGCGCTCTCCATTCCCTCGGCCACAGCCTTTGCCATCGCCTCGGTATTGCCCGTACCGCTCCAGTAAACAACGGCAGTTTTCTTCATGATATGCTACCTACCTTTCTTTTTCAGCCTGCTACGGCCAGGCGCTCGATACTTGACCCCGCCTGCCACAGCGCACAGTAGACCTCTGTGCATTTTTTGAATTTTGCGAACAGCTCGCGCGCCCGCCGCTCGTCGCCGTAGACCTTCCACAGCCCCGCGCACTTGAAGTTGCAGGCGCGGTGGTCGATAAAGCCCTTGACATCCTCCGGCGGATAGCTGAGAAACAGCCCGACCTCGTGCGGGAACTCCCCGCTCTCGCGGAAGCGGCGGATCAGCCGCGCCACGCAGCGCGGGCAGTCGTCCCCGGCATAGCCTGCCTGCCGCAGGATCTCGGCGGCGAGCGCGTCCTTGAGATCGCGGCGCAGCCCCGCAGGGCGGTAGAGGTACAGCAGCGCCTGCGCGCCGAGGAAGCGGATCGGCAGAAGGCACAGCCCCTTGGGCACGAGCAGCCGGTTCAGCCGCCGGATATCCGCAAGCAGCGCGCTGCGGTCCTCGCAAGGGCAGGGAAAGAGGCTGCCCGTTTTGATGCCCGCAAGCGTGGGCGCGCCCTGTTTGACCAAGATCTCCTCCGGCATTCCGTTCCCTCCTTTTTCTCAGCTTTCCTCGCGGCGGTATAAACTATTCGTTCTTCTTGAGTTAGTCTTATTTAACTAAAGGAGAAGCACATGCCGCGCGGTGCGGCTGCCGAAGCAATGCAAAACGCTGCATTGCCGGGGAAATCCGGTGCGCACGCGCGGCATGCTATGTTCACCATTAGTTAGATTTATCTAACTGCATATAGCATACTATATCTCTTGCCGTTTGTAAAGCCTTTTTTTCAAAACTTTTTCTCCGCGCAGAAGGTCCTCCACTTTTTCCTTGACACGCGCACCTTGCTGCTGCCGGGCTTTCTCGCGGCGGCAGCAAAAGCCGCAGGCTTGCCGCCGGCGCAGGATCGCCCCCAGTGTCCGCTTCCCGGCCGGTGAGATCAGATCGGGACTCGCCTTCAGAACACCGTTTGCACCAGCAGCATATAGAGCGCGGTACCGGCAAACATGCTGAGCAGCATATTCCTTTTCCACCTTTGCAGCCCCGCCACCGCCGCCATGGCGATCAGCTCCGGCAGGCCGCGGTACGCGGTAAACACCGCGTCCTTGAGACAGTAGACCACCAGAAGCCCGATCACCGCATAGGGCAGCACTCTGCCAAGGTACAGCACGAATTGCGGCGGCTGCTTTCCCTCCGGAAAGATGAAAAACGGCAGAAAGCGCGTGAGCATCGTGCCGAGCACGACGGCAGCGATGGTAACGGCGCTCTGTCCGACGGTCATGGTCATTCGATCGCCCCCTCTCTTTTTCCCAGCAGTGTGAGCGCGGCGATGATCGCCAGCATCGACGGGAGCATAAAGCGCTCCGCGCCAAACAGCAGCAGGCACAAAAGCGTGCAGCCAAGACCTGTGAGCGCAGGGCGGTGGTCCTTCGTCTCCTCCCACTGGTTGACGAGCATCACCACAAACAGCGCCGTCATCACAAACTCGATGCCCTCGGTATCGAAGCGGATCAGCGAGCCGAGCAGCCCGCCGAGGATCGCGCCGCCGACCCAGTAGCACTGGTTGAGCAGCGTGACGAAGAACATAAACCAGCCCCGGTCCACATCCGCAGGCGGCGTGACGGTGCAGTTGACGGAAAACGTCTCGTCACACATGCCGAAGATGAGGTAGGGTTTCTTCCAGCCTGTGCCGCGGTATTTGTCAAGCATCGAGATGCCGTAAAACAGGTGGCGCGCGTTGACCATCAGCGCAAGAAAAAAGGCGTGCAGCGGCGCGAACGGCGCAAGCAGCAGCTCCACCGTGACGAATTCCATGGAGCCGGCAAAGATGCAGGCGCTCATCACCGCCGGATAAACGGCGGAAAAGCCCTTGCTGCGCATGAGAAAGCCATACGACATGGCGATGAACAGAAAGCCGATGCAGATCGGCAGCGAGTACGGCAGCGCCGCGCGGAATGCCTTGCGCTTCATTGCGTTTTCCTTTCTCTTGACTTCCGGTACAAATCAGGTATAATTTAATTGACGAATGTATAATATATTTTTATTCGTCTGCCAAATCATACAACTGTAAGATATATTTGTCAAGAGGAGAATGCCATGGAGCTGGGGAAAACCATTGCCATGAATCTCAATGCGCTGCGCACGGAGCGGAAGCTGACGCTCGGGCAGCTTGCGCAGGTCTCGGGCATCAGCAAGGCGATGCTCGGCGAGATCGAAAAGGGCGGCAGCAACCCCACGATCAACACGCTGCTCAAGATCGCCAACGGGCTGAACGTGCCCTACACGCGCCTGCTGGAAAAGGTGGAGAACGAGGCTGCCGTGGTGCGGCGCGAGGAGGCGGAAATGCAGTCCGAGGCAGCGGAGCACTACCGCATCTACTGCTATTTCAAGACCTCCCCCACGCGCAGCTTCGAGGTCTTTTACGCTGAGCTGGACGGCGGGCGCTCCAGCACCTCCATCGGTCATCCGCCCCGCGCGCAGGAATATCTCTACGTCATCGGCGGGCAGCTCCGGCTCCGCCTTGACAGCGGCACCTATGTGATGAATTCGGGCGACGCGATGATGTTCGACTCCTCCGTCCGCCACACCTATGAAAATGCGCAGGATGAGACCGTGCGCTTTACGATCATCAACTACTACCCTGCCTGACGCCCGCCGCCAACGGCCTGCAGCTCATCACCGCGCCCCCGCTCATCGCATCGGGGCTGACCTCGTGGTCAGCTCCCTCAGAAGCTGCGCGCGTTTCATTCCATACACAAAAGCAGCGCCCGCGCTTCCCGTCCGGGAAGCGCGGGCGCTATGCAGCCATATCGATCAGCCAAGCTTCTGTGCAAGGTCCTCCAGCGCGGCGGTCATCGCCTCCTCGAACGACGGGTGCGGGCGCATGGCAAGCGCAAACTGCTCGACCGTCATGTGGTTGGCGAGCGCCTGCGAGACGCCGCCGATCATGTCGCTCGCATGCTCGCACATGAGCTGCGCGCCCAGAAGCTCACGCGTTTCGGCGTTCGCGACGAACTTCATAAAGCAGCGGCCGGGGTCGGCGATGAGCGTCTTGGCATTGTCGAACATGACGTGCTTGCCGACCTTGACGGGAATGCCCGCCTCCTTAGCCTCGGCCTCGGTCATGCCGGCGGCCGCGATCTCCGGGCGGCAGTAGATGCAGCCCGGCACGACGGACATGGACGTGTGATTTTCCTTTCCGCAGAGCATATCGGCGCAGGCGATGCCCTGTGCGGTCGCCACATGGGCGAGTTGAATTTTCGCCGACACATCGCCGATGGCGTAGATGCGGGGGATGCTCGTCTCGTAGCGTTCGTTCACGGCGATGCTGCGGCCGTTCATCTCAACGGAGACGCCGTCGGCGAACAGGCCGTCGCAGTACGGGCGGCGTCCGATGGCGCAGAGCACGGCCTCGCCGGAGACAGTCTCGCTTTTTTCCTTGCAGGTAAAGTTCACGGCGATGTCCTCGCCGGACTTCTCCACGCTTTGGACCATCGCGCTCGTGAAGACCTTCACGCCCTGCTTTTTGAGGATGAGCGCGAGGTTCTGGCCAAGCTCTTTGTCCATGTTGGGCAGCAGCCGGTCCATGCCCTCGATGACGGTGACCTCGCAGCCGAGGTCTGCGTAGAACGTCGCAAACTCGATGCCGATGACGCCGCCGCCGATGATGACGATGGAGCGGTACAGATGATCGCAGCCCTCCAGCAGCTCATCGGAGGTCATGGCAAGCTCCAGACCGGGGATGGGCGGGCGCGCGGGGACAGAGCCCGTGGCGATGAGGATATCGTCACAGGTGTAGTCCTTGGCGTTCCCCTCCGCGTCCGTTACGCGGACGCAGCCGGGCGCGGTGATGAGCGCCGTGCCGCGCAGAAGATCTACCTTTGCGGTTTTGAACAGCGCCTCGATGCCGGAGGACAGCCTCTGCGAGATTTCGCGCTTGTAGGCGAAAATTTCCTCAATGTTGGCGCGGATGTCGTCGGTGTGGATGCCGATGCGCGCGCCGTTTTTCGCATCGTGATAGACCTGTGAGGAGTGAAGCAGCGTTTTGGTGGGGATGCAGCCGCGGTTGAGGCAGGTGCCTCCCGCCTCGCGCTTTTCGACGACGGCGACCCTTTTGCCGCGCTTTGCCGCGCGGAGCGCGGCTTCATAGCCGCCGGGGCCGGCGCCGATCACAATGAGTTCATAATGAGCCATAGTGTTTCTTTCCTTTTCGAGAGCAATGCCGCCTACTTTTCGGCGGCATTGCGTGATTTGTAGGGATATTCAGATGTCCTGCTCGCGCAGCAGCGCACAGAGGTCGCCTGAATAGCCGCGGCATTCCTCTGCCGACCGCACGCGCTCGCAGAGCGCATCGATCGAGAAGCGGCAGCCGCGCAGCGCCTGCGCCAGCGGCGCTGCAAGCTCTGCGTCCATTGCGTCCGACCAGACGGCGGCGTCGGCGACGCAGCCGTTTTCCACGGCAAGCTCGATCGTGACCTCGCCCCAGGCAAAGCGCCTGGCGCAGGAGAACGAACACGGCACGCTCCTGCCGTACACCCAGTCGTAGCTGTGAAAGCGCGCATAGCGGCGCTCGATCCCGGCTGAGTCAAAGTCCTCCTCGCGCAGCTCCTTTGCTTCAAGACCGTAAACGGACTCGAATGCCTTGACCATGGCTTGCGCCATGCCGTCGATCGTCAGGTCGGGCTTGAGTTCTGTCAGGTTGATGACGCGCGAGCGCACGGACGCAACGCCCTTGCTCTCGAGCTTTGTCTTCGAGGGCGTGAGGTATTTGCCGAGGTTTGCCATATCGACGTTCACGAGCAGCGTGCCGTTGTGGAACGAGCGGCCCGCGTGGGAGTAGAACGAATTGCCGGAGAATTTGCAGCCGCTTGTCAGAATGTCGTTCCGGCCCGAGATTTCCGCCGGGATGCCAAGACTGCGGCAGGCCTCAACGATCACGCTCTGCTGGCGGCGCAGGTCATAGTCGGCCTTGCGCAGCGAGAAGGTGAAGTTGAGGTTGCCCATGTCGTGGTAGACCGCGCCGCCGCCGGAGAGGCGGCGGGCGAGCGTCCCGCCGTCGCGCGCAAGCTCGCTTGTGCGGCATTCCTGCCACGCGTTCTGGTTGCGGCCGATGACGACCGTGTGCTTATTCTGCCAGAGGTAGAGAATGCAGGTATCCTCTCCCACGGTATCGGTGAGATATTCCTCCAGCGCAAGATTGCGGTGCGGGTCGGTGCAGCCGCCAATATAATACTGAAGCTTCGTTATCATGCAAACTGATACCGCAGAACCATATTGCGCGCCGCGCCGACCTCATCGAGGCGGCGGACAGGCGTGCCGTGCGGCGCGGTGTGCAGCGCCTCGGGGTCGGAATAGGCAAGGTCAAAGAGCCTGCCGTAAATATCGCACACCTCGTCCATCGTCTCTTTGCTCTCCGTCTCGCAGGGTTCGACCATGAGCGCCTCGTGGACGATGAGCGGGAAGTACATCGTGGGCGGGTGCAGGCCGAAGTCGAGCATCCCCTTGGCAAGGTCGAGCGCGGAAACGCCCGTCTCCTTATGGAGATCCACGAGCGACATGACGAACTCGTGCATGCAGATCTCATCGTAGGCCATGGTAAACTTTTCGGCAAGCTTCACGCGCATATAGTTCGCGTTCAGCACGGCGTTCATCGCCGCCTCGCGGATGCCGCGCCTGCCGAGCGTCAGCACATAGGTCAGCGCCTTGATGCACACATCGAAATTGCCATAGAACAGCTTTACGCGGCCGATGGACTTTTCAGGATACGCAAAGCTGTACTTGCCGTCCTTTTCAGCGACCAGCGGGCCGGGCATATACTTTTTGAGGAACTCCTTGCAGCCGACCGCGCCGGCGCCGGGGCCGCCGCCGCCGTGCGGCGTGGCGAAGGTCTTGTGCAGGTTACTGTGGATGCAGTC
>DHMW01000076.1:10753-11187 GCA_002405995.1 Oscillospiraceae bacterium UBA4632 | reverse complement strand
TCCGCCTTGCGGCAGATGTCGGTGTACCATTGGGCGAAGTCGTCCTCCAGATTCGTGATCTGTTCTACCTTTTTGTCTTTTGCCATGCTTATGCTCTCCCTCATATTCAGGATAGTGTACCGGATCAGTACCAAAATACTAAATTGGTATTTTATTGTTTTTGCGCCGAATTGTCAAGCGCGGCGGGCGAAAAGGGAGGGCGGGGCAGCGGGAAGGATAAATCGGGGACAAATATCGACGGGATACTTGCTTTTTTTTAGCAAAGCCTTTATAATATAAGCGCAAAATTTGTTTTGCCCGCTGAAAAAGATTCAGAGGAACACGTCAAAGCAAAGAAAGGGAGAAATTATGGAAAAACTGTTTAAGCTCAAGGCAAACGGCACCACCGTGAAAACGGAGCTGCTTGCCGGTCTGACCACGTTCATGACGATGGC
>DHMW01000076.1:281-10694 GCA_002405995.1 Oscillospiraceae bacterium UBA4632 | reverse complement strand
ATCGCCCTGAACCCCAACCTGCTCACCAACTTCGCAGTCGGCACGCCGCTGTGGAACGGTGTGTTCCTTGCCACCTGCATCGCCTCCGCCATCGGCACGATCTGCATGGCATTCCTTGCCAACAAGCCGTTCGTCATGGCGCCGGGCATGGGCCTCAACAGCTTCTTCGCTGTGGTCGTCGCCAACATCGCCGTCATCAACAGCTGTGAGTATGAAACGGCGTTCCAGGCAGGCCTTGTCATTATCCTCGTTGAGGGCATCGTGTTCCTGGTGCTTACGCTCCTCAAGGTCCGCGAGAAGATCGTCGAGGCGATCCCCCTCGGCGTGCGCTACGGCATCGCCCCCGCCATCGGCCTGATGCTGATGAACATCGGCCTTGGCTCCAACGTCGGCATCTATGCCGAGGGCAACGGCTTTACCAGCCCCTTCTACATCATGCGCGACTTCTTCGGCGCGCTCACGCCCAGCATTATCAAGGGCAGCATGGGTGAGGTCGGCTACCACACCATGGTCCTCACTGCCGTTACCGCGTTCCTCGGCGTTTTCGTCATGGTCGTTCTCGCCAAAAAGGGCATCAAGGCTGCGGTCCTGCTGGGAATGCTGTTCTCCTCCGTCCTCTACTGGGCGGGCAGCGCCATCTTCCTCGGCGTCAACCCGTTTGCGTCCCTCGCCACGGCGAGCTTCGTGCCTCCCTTTGCCGACATGGTCTCCACCACGCTCTTCAAGTTTGACTTCACCGGCTTTGTGAACATCGGCTGGTTCACCGCCATCACGCTGATCATCACCTTCTGCATGATCGATATGTTCGATACCATCGGCACCCTCGTCGGCACGGCCTCCCGCGCCGGTATGGTCGATGAAGAGGGCAACATGCCCAACATGAAGGAGGCTCTGCTCTCCGACGCCATCGGCACGGTCGCCGGCGCCTGCACCGGTACCTCCACCGTCACCACCTTCATCGAGTCCGCCTCCGGCGTTGAGGCCGGCGGCCGCACCGGTCTCACTGCGCTGACCACAGCCGTCCTCTTCCTCGCCTGCATGTTCCTCGCCCCCATTGCCGCCATCATTCCCGGCGCCGCGACCTCCGCCGCGCTCATCTATGTTGGTGTGCTGATGCTCCAGGGCCTCAAGAACGTCAACTTCGAGGATATGGATCAGATGCTGCCCGTGTCCGTCATGCTCATCGGTATGCCGATCTCCGGCTCCATCGGCCATGCGATCGGTCTGGGCCTGATCTCCTACACCTTCGTCAAGGTCCTCTCCGGCAAGGCGAAGGAAGTCAGCGTGCTGACCTATGTCATCTCCGCGCTGTTCCTCATCAAGTTCTTTGCGGTCGTGTAACGTATTTTTCCTTTGCGATCAAGGAGAGCGCCCTTCGGGCGCTCTCCTTTTTTACATGGGTATTGACAATCGGGAAAAAGCTGCTATAATAGCAACGCTTGTTGCAAAACAATAGTTTTAGTAAAAATCGGAAAGGGGATCCGCCATGCCGCCGAAGCCGAAGTTTACGAGAGAGGAAATCGTCGCCGCCGCATTTGAACTGGTGCGTGAGCAGGGAAGCGCCGCGCTGACGGCGCGCGAGCTGGGCGCGCGGCTGGGCTGCTCTGCCCGCCCGATCTTTACCGTTTTTTCCGATATGGCGGAGGTGAGGGATGCCGCGCGCGAACAGGCGCAGGAATGCTTCCGCGCCTATATGGCGGTCGCGGAGGATTTCGAACCTGCCTACAAGATGCGCGGGATGCAGTGGGTAAGGTTTGCGCAGGAGCAGCCGAAGCTGTTCCAGCTGCTGTTCATGCAGGGCGAGGGCACTGCGCCGGACCTCGACGCGGCGGTGCGCGCAAGCGCGTTCGACAGCGAGCGGGATCTTGCGATCATCCGGCGGGACTACCATGCCAGCGCGGCGCAGGCGGAGCATCTGTTCCGCCAGATGTGGATCTACACCTACGGGCTGTGCGTGCTGTGCGCCACGGGGATCTGCTCGTTCACGGATGCGGAGCTTGCCGTAAACCTCGGCGAGATCTTCCGCGGCATGATCTATGTCCTTACGAACGAAAGCGCGCCCTTTACGGGCGTTCAGCCGGCAAAGCACGGCACGGCGGAGAGCGACTTCGTGCGCCGCAACAATCCGGATCTTGGCGGGGCGCGATGAGCGGCAGAGCTGGCGAAAATCCAGCATTGCAACCGCCGGTTGACAGATTTCATGCCCTGCTTTCTTGCGCGCAACCGCCGGAAACGGTATGATGCCGCCATCACAAAACAGGTGCGCTCCGGGCGCATAGCTAACAGGGAGGAACCATACCATGATTCTGGCAGACAAAATTATTTCGCTCCGCAAGAGAGCGGGCTGGTCGCAGGAGGAGCTGGCAGGCCAGCTCGGCGTAACGCGGCAGTCGGTATCCAAGTGGGAGGGCGCGCAGTCCATACCCGATATGGATAAGGTGGTGCAGATGAGCCGCCTTTTCGGCGTAAGCACGGATTACCTGCTCAAGGACGAGCTGGAGGAGACGGAGCTGCTGCCCGAGCCGGCGGATGAACGCGCGCCGCTGCGCCGCGTGACGATGGAACAGGCGGCGCGATACCTGTCGCTCCGGCGCGCGGCCGCGCCGAAGCTTGCGCTGGCAACGTTCCTGTGCGTCGCTTCCCCCATATGCCTGCTGATGCTTGCAGCAATGAGCGAGGTGCAGCGCTTCGGCGTTTCTGAAAATGCTGCGGCGGGGATCGGCCTCTGCGTGCTGCTGGTGCTGGTGGCGGCGGGCGTGTCGATCTTCCTTGCGCAGGCGGCGAAGGTGAAGGAGTTCGAGTTTCTGGAAAAGGAACCGTTTGAAACGGAATACGGCGTGAGCGGCATGGTGCGCGAACGCCGCAGGGACTATCAGGACACGCATACGCGCCGCAGCATCCTTGCAACGATCCTCTGCATTCTTTCGGCGGCGCCGCTGTTTATCGCTTCCTGCTTCGACACGGCAGATATTTACTACGTCGCATCCGTCTGCATACTGCTGTTCGTCGCCGGGATCGGCGCGGCGCTGTTCGTGCTGACGGGGACATACTGCGGTGCGATGGACCAGCTGCTGGAGGAGGGCGATTACACGCGCCGCAGCAAGGCGGCCAGCGGCGTAAAGGGCGCGGTCAGCCTGATCTACTGGCTGGCGGTGACGGCCATCTTCCTGTTTTACACCTTTGGTCCCATGGGCAATGGGCAGGCGAAGTACAGCTGGTTCATCTGGGCGATCGGCGGCGTGCTGTATGCGGCGGTGATGGCGGTGGTTTCGCTGGTGCAGCGCAGCCGCAGCAGCCGCTGAATGCCTGCGCATGATTTTACCGGAATTTTACAGGAGCAGAGTTGACAGATAGAAATCTATTTGATATCATATAGATATCAACTCCGGGAGAAGGATATGGAACACATCATAGAAATTGAAAACCTCTGCAAGAGCTTTGGCGAGGTCAAGGCGGTGCAGGACCTGTCCTTTCACGTGCAGCGCGGCGAGCTGTTTGCTTTTCTGGGCGTGAACGGCGCGGGCAAGTCCACCACGATCTCCATCCTCAGCGGGCAGCTGGAAAAGGACAGCGGCAGCGTGCGCGTGTGCGGGGAGGAGATCGACCGCGCGCTGGCGGGCATTTCGCGCAGGCTGGGCGTGGTATTCCAGTCCTCTGCGCTTGACAGCGTGCTGACCGTGCGGGAAAATCTACGCTCGCGCGCCGCGCTCTACGGCATCACCGGCGAACGTTTCCGCACCCGCCTTGCCGAGCTTTCCGCGCTGCTGGAGCTGGAGCCGCTGCTGGGCCGCACGCTCGGAAAGCTCTCCGGCGGGCAGCGCCGCCGCATCGACATTGCCCGCGCGCTGCTGCACCGGCCGGAGATCCTGATCCTGGATGAGCCGACCACCGGGCTGGACCCGCAGACGCGGCGGCTCCTCTGGGATGTGGTGCAGCGGCTGCGCCGGGAGGAAAGGCTGACGGTCTTCCTCACCACGCACTATATGGAGGAGGCGGCAGACGCGGATTACGTGGTCATCCTCGACAGTGGCCGCATTGCTGCCGAAGGGACGCCGCTGACGCTGAAAAACACCTGGACGGGCGACTTCCTCACGCTCTACGGCGTGACGGCAGAGCAGGCGGGGGTGCTGGGCTATCCCTGCGAGACGATCCGCGATGCGGTGCGCGTATCCGTGCCGAACCCCGCGGCGGCGACGAAGCTCATCACGGCGCATCCGGCGTTTTTTACGGATTATGAGCTGACTAAGGGAAAGATGGATGATGTGTTCCTTGCCGTAACGGGCAAAAAGCTGACGGGAGGTGCGGCGAAATGACGGGACTGGGTGCGCTGATCCAGCGCAATGTCAAGCTGTTTTTCCGGGATAAGGGGATGTTTTTCGTTTCGCTCATCACACCGGTCATCCTGCTGGTGCTCTACGGCACGTTCCTTGCCGGCGTCTACCGCGACAGCTTTACTGCGGCGCTTCCTGCGTTCTTCAGCGTGGAGGGAAGCCTGATCGACGCGACCGTCGGCGGACAGCTCGCCTCGTCGCTGCTGGCGGTGAGCTGCGTGACGGTGGCGTTCTGCTCGAATCTGCTGATGGTGCAGGACAAGGTGAGCGGCGCGCGGCGGGATCTGACGGTCTCGCCCGTCCGGCGCTCGACGCTGGCGGCGGGCTACTTCTGCGCCTCGGCGCTCACGACGCTGATCGTGAGCGTCACGGCCTATGCCGTGTGCCTTGCATACCTTGGCTATATGGGCTGGTACCTGTCGGCTGCGGACGTGCTGGCGCTGCTGCTGGACGTGGTGCTGCTCACGCTGTTCGGCGTGGCGCTTTCCTCCTGCGTGAATTTTTTCCTGTCAACAGGCGGGCAGGCTTCGGCGGTCGGCACCATCGTCAGCGCGGGCTATGGCTTTCTCTGCGGCGCGTATATGCCGATCTCAAACTTTTCGGAGGGGCTGCAGAAGGCGCTTTCGTTCCTGCCGGGGACCTACGGCACGAGCCTTCTGCGCAACCATGCGCTGCGCGGCGTTTTTGAGCAGCTGCGCGCCGACGGCTTTCCGGACGAGGTGATCGGGCTGATCCGCGATTCGATCGACTGCAATCTGTATTTCTATGGCGAAAAGGTATCGCTTCCTGCCATGTACCTGATCCTGATCGGAGCGGTGCTTGCGCTGACGGGTCTTTACGTGCTGCTGAACGTGCTGCTGGCGGAAAAGCGAAACAGATAACAAACAAGCAAGCAAGAAAGAGAAGGGAGAATGACCCATGCTTATCATCGACCACCTGACAAAGACCTTCGGCGAGAAGAAGGCTGTGGACGATCTGTCGCTCCACATCGCACCGGGGGAGATCTACGGCTTCATCGGTCACAACGGAGCGGGCAAGACCACAACGCTCAAGTCCGTTGTCGGCATCCAGCAGTTCGATTCCGGCGAGATCCGCATCGGCGGACACTCCATCAAGGACGAACCCCTTGCCTGCAAGCGGATGCTTGCCTACATCCCGGACAACCCGGATCTCTATGATTTCATGACCGGCATCAAGTATCTGAATTTCATCGCCGATATTTTCGGCGTGGGCGCGCAGGAGCGGCAGGAGCGCATCCGCCGGTATGCGGATCTCTTTGAGCTGACGGACGACCTTGCCCAGCCCATCGCCGCCTATTCCCACGGCATGAAGCAGAAGCTTGCCATCATCTCCGCCTGGCTGCACGCGCCGCGGCTGATCCTGATGGACGAGCCCTTTGTCGGGCTGGATCCGAAGGCCGCGCATATCCTCAAGGGCATGATGCGCGAGGTCTGCGACGAAGGCGGCGCGATCTTCTTTTCGACCCACGTGCTGGAGGTCGCCGAAAAGCTCTGCGACAAGGTCGCCATCATCAAGGGCGGCAGGCTCATCCGCTCCGGTACTATGGAGGAGGTCAAGGGCGACGATTCGCTCGAGGAGGTCTTCCTTGAGCTGGAGGACGAGCAATGCTGAAGGTGCTGGTGAACAAGCAGCTGACGGAGATCTTCCGCAGCTATTTCTATGATGCGAAAAAGAACAAAAAGCGCTCCCGCGGCGCGATCATCGGTTATATCGCGCTGTTTGTGCTGCTGATGGCCGGTATGCTCGGCGGCATATTTACATTCCTCTCCGTCACGCTCTGCGGCACGCTGGCAGGGCTTGGCGTGGGCTGGCTCTACTTTGCGCTGATGGGGCTGCTGGCGGTGTTTCTCGGTGCGTTCGGCAGCGTGTTCAACACGTTTTCCGGGCTGTACCTCGCCAAGGACAACGATCTGCTGCTCTCTATGCCGATCCCCGTGCGCACGCTGATGGCGGCGCGGCTGCTGACGGTCTACCTGATGGGCCTTATGTACTCCGCGGTCGTCATTGTTCCCGCGGTCATCGTCTACTGGGTCACGGTGTCGGCTGCGCCGATGGCGATCCTCGGCGGCGTGCTGCTGACGTTCCTGATCTCCGTTTTCGTGCTGGTGCTCTCCTGTGCGCTCGGCTGGGTCATCGCGCAGCTCAGCCTCAAGCTGCGCCACAAGGGCATCATCACGGTCATCGTCTCGCTCGCGGGCATCGGGATCTATTACTTTGCCTGCTTCCGCGCGAGCGATCTGATCAATGCGCTGCTGCTCAACGCCGTCACGCTCGGCGAAAAGGTGCAGGGCAGCGCGTATCCTATCTATCTGTTCGGCCGCGTGGGAGAGGGCAGCGGCATGGCGATGCTGCTCGTTTCTCTGGCGGTCCTGGCGCTGTTCGCGCTGATGTGGTACCTGCTCTCGAGGAGCTTTCTGAAGGTCGTGACCTCCACGGGCCGCACGACTCGCGCCGTCTACCGCGAGAAACGGACGGAGCGCCGCAGCATTGCCTCGGCGCTGCTCGGCAAGGAGCTTGCGCGCTTTACCGCCAGCCCGAACTATATGCTCAACTGCGGCCTCGGCATCCTGCTGCTGCCGATCGTGGGCGTCCTCCTTTTGTGGAAGGGGGGAGAGGCCGTCTCGGTGCTGGATATGGTGTTCGGCAGCCGCGGCGGCTGCGCGGAGGTGCTGCTCTGCACGGGCGTGTGCACCGTCGCATCGATGAACAACATGGCGGCGCCGTCCGTCTCGCTTGAGGGCAAGTCCCTGTGGCTCACGCAGTCGCTGCCTGTGAGTGCGTGGCAGGTGCTGCGCGCCAAACTCAGCGTGCAGCTGCTGCTCACGGCGGTCCCGGCGCTCGTGCCGCTTATCTGCATGGCATTTATTTTGCCCGCGACGCCTGCGCTGGCGCTTGCGATGGTCACGGCGCTGGCATACATCGCGTTTTCCGCCTGCCTTGGGCTGGCGCTCGGCGTGAAACGGGCGAACCTTACCTGGACGAGCGAGCTTGCTCCCATCAAGCAGAGCATGGCGGTGATGATCGCAATGTTCGGCGGCTGGCTCTATTCGCTCGCGCTTGCGGGGCTGTATCTCTGGCAGGGCTGGAAGCTTGGCGCGGGCGCTTACCTTGCGATCTTCACATTCGTCACGCTGCTGGCCGCGGCGCTGCTGTACCGCTGGCTCAGGACGAGCGGCGCACGGGAATTCGCGGCGCTGTGACAGCTTCTGTCCGGTCTCCGTGGGGCAGACGGGCCCTCTCCTGCGGAGCGGCAGGCAGAGGCGGCGGGACCGCATACCGAAAAAGCAGAGCATTCCGACTGGCTGTCGGAATGCTCTGCTTTCATTGTTGGAACAGTCCCGGACCCTTGCGGCCGGCTGTCATTTCAGCCGCGTTGCTCCGGCGGCGGTTACGCCCCTGTCCGGCAGTGCAGCCGGCTCAGTTGAGCTTCAGGAAATCAAGGCAGTTCACGACCAAGCCGTCCGGCTGGCGGACCTTGAACCTCGAGGAATCGGTCACCCGGAGTGTGGTCTCGTCGTGGAACAGGATGCCCTGCGGCGTGACGGTCGCCTGCTCGAACGTGTGGTCGCTCCACGGGATCTGAGAGGCCACAGTCACCTCTCCGCTCTGGCTGATGTGCCACAGGCGATGTGCGCCGGAGGAAAGATAATAGAGGTCACCTCCGTTGGCAAACAGGAGAGGATAGAGATCCTTCGCTTCCATGGGAAGCGTTGCCAAGACCTCGCGAAGCTCCGGCTGGAGCAGGCTGAAGCGGATGATGCGCAGGGGGACTGTATCATCCTTATCCCACTCCAGCGCGTAGGCGGTCGCGCCGTCAAAGGCGATCTCACCCATATCAAAGTCATCGATGTCCACCACGCGGCCCTTCACGCCGGTCGCAAGGTCGATCGACCAGAGCGCATAGTTGTAGAATACATGGCCGCTTCCACTGCTGGAAAGCTCCGTGTTGTCCCCGAAGAGGAAATACGCCTTGTTGTTGAAAATGTGGAAGCAGTCCATGTAAAGCTCCTGATCAAACGTGATGCCATCCATCAGGTTCTTGAACTGCCCGTTTTCCACGCAGCCGAAGCGGTAGCGCCATTGATCCGAGTAATTGGAATCGCCGGTGTAATTTTCCAGCACGTAGAGCTTGCCGTCATAGAGCTGGAACGAGTCGATCTTGCCCTTCGCAGCGTAGACCTCATCGACCTTGTTGGCGGCGGGGTCGTAGCGGAGCAGCTTTTCCCACCACAGGAAGTAGAACGCGCCGTTCTCGTCAAGGTAAAGGTTGTCCGGCACGCGGTCGGAGGTAAAGAGCGTCTCCGTGCTGCCGTCCGCCTTGCGGCCGACAACACCGATCGCGTCGGCGTCATCGTTGCGGTAGGCATAGTAGACCGTGTCGCCGGACTGCACGGCAAGACTGCCCTGATAATAGTTGCCCATCTGGCCGGACATGGCGGTGTTGGCGCGGCTGTCATGGCTGACGCGCTGACCAGGCAGCAGCAGGCGGCTGACGATCACGGCGATCTCCGCGCGCGTGGCGGAGCCGCTGGGGTCGAAGCGCCCGCCGTCCTTGCCGGTAAAGACGCCCGCGGCGTACATCTGCTGCACGGCGGCGCGGAACTCCGCGCCCACCGTGTCAAGGTCGGGGATGCTCCGGTCGTTGACCGCGGGCAGCTCATCCGCGCTCAGCACGTTGGCGAACAGCCCTGCCAGCTCCTGGCGTGTGATGGTCGTTGACGCGGCGGCGGCGCCCTCCGGGCAGGTGGAAGGCAGCAGCTTTGCCTGCGCGGCGTAGGCAAGGTACGGCTCGTACCACTGCCCATCCGCGGCAGCGATCTCCGCGCCGCCGCAGGCGGCGTGGATGCGCGCGGCAATGGCGGCGGCCTGCGCCCAGGTGATGGTCTGCCCCGGGGCGAAGATTTTTTCGCCGGTGCCGTTCATGATCCCGCGGGTGTACACGGCGCGGACGCCGGCTTCATACCAGCTGCCCGCCTTAACGTCGGTAAACGTGCCGCTCTGATAGGATTTCGTTTCCTGAAAGGCGCCCAGCCCGTCCGTCGCCAGCGCGGGAACAGACAGCAGCAGGCACAGCAGTGCCGGCAGGAGCACGGTAAGCAGTTTGCGCATAGGGGTATCCTCCTTCTCACTATCTCATTTTCAAAGGTGCAGGGGCTTACCGCCGGGTGGTCAGCGGCAATATTTTTCAATATAGGCGTTCTGGCACTTGATGATGATCTTGACGGCCTCCTCGCGGCTGAGCACGTCGCTCACCACGGTCTCCTTGCCCTCAAGGCTCTTGTACACGCGGAAGAAGTGGCGGATCTCGCTCGCTACATGGTTCGGCAGCTCCGAGATGTCCTGATAGGTGTTGTAGGTCGGGTCCTGGAAGGGGATGGCGATGATCTTTTCATCAAGGCTGCCGCTGTCCTCCATTGTGATCACGCCGATGGGGTAGCACTCGACCAGGCTCAGCGGACGGATGCATTCAGAGCAGAGCACGAGCACGTCCAGCGGGTCGCCGTCGTCTGCCCAGGTGCGGGGGATGAAGCCATAGTTGGCGGGGTAATGGGTGGAGGTGTAGAGGATGCGGTCGAGACGCAGCGCGCCGGTCTCTTTGTCCATCTCATACTTGTTTTTCGAACCCTTCTCGATCTCGATGACCGCGAAAAAGTCCTCGGGGCGCACGCGCGCGGGTGCAATGTCATGCCAGAGATTCATAAGAATTCTCCCTTCGTGAGAAATAGTATGGAGAAAACGCGCAGAAGAATACGCTTCTGCGCGCTTTCGTTAACGAAATTTATTTGCCGCCGAGCTGCTCGTCGATGCTCTTCGCGCCGAGCTTGCCTGCGCCCATGGCGAGGATGACGGTGGCAGCGCCCGTGACGGCGTCGCCGCCGGCGTAGACGCTCTGGTGAGATGTAAGACCCGCTTCGTTGACCACAATGCCGCCCTTGCGGTTGACCTCAAGGCCCGGCGTGGTGTTCTTGATGAGCGGGTTCGGCGTGGTGCCGAGGGACATGATGACGCAGTCCACGTCCAGATCGAACTCGCTGCCCACCTTTTCGATCGGGCGGCGGCG
>DHMW01000076.1:0-209 GCA_002405995.1 Oscillospiraceae bacterium UBA4632 | reverse complement strand
GGCTCGCCCAGCTCCATCTCGATGCAGGTGACGGAGGAGACGTAGCCCTTCTCGTCGCCGTTGATCTTGACGGGATTGGTGAGGGTCTTGAAGATGATGCCTTCTTCCTCGGCGTGCTCGACCTCCTCGTGACGGGCAGGCAGCTCCTCCATGCCGCGGCGGTAGACGATGTAGACCTCGGCGCCCAGACGCTTGGAGCAGCGGGCGGC
>DHMW01000077.1 GCA_002405995.1 Oscillospiraceae bacterium UBA4632 | reverse complement strand
GCCATGGCGAACATGTCGGCAGTGCCGGAGTTGACCGCGTTGGTCATCTCGGAGAAGTTGGACATATCGGTGACGATCAGGTTGAAGCCGATCTCCTTGAGGGCGTCGGACGCGAGGGTCAGATCCATGAAGGAGGGGTGGTCGCCCGTGCCGCCGCCGCCGACCATGACCTCAGCGTCCATGCGGCCGCCTGCGGGAGCAGCGGTGATCTTGCCATCGGTGACGGTGTAGCCGGCAGCCTCAAAGAAGCCGAGCGCGGCCTGCTTGGCAGCGGCGTACTTCTCGTCGGCGCTCATGCCTTCGGTGTAGATGTCGTTGCCGTTGACGTCAACGGAGAAGGCGACCTTGTAGCCCTCGTCAGTGACGCGCGGAGCGGCCCAGGAGGTGTCGGAGATGGGGTAGTTGATGACGTTGGCGAACTCGCCGTAGTAGGAGTCAACAGCGACGTCGCGGTAAACGGCGATGACGGTGGCGATCGCCTTGCGGAGGTTCTTGGAGGCCTCGTCGCCCCCGTTGCCGTCGCCGACCTTGACGCGGTTGGCGTTGAAGCCGACGTAGCCGTAGCCGAGGTTGGCAACGAGGTCGGTCTGGATGACGTCGCCGGAGATCTCACCGTTGGAGTTGGCTTCCTTGATCTGCTCGGCAGCTTCCTTGGAGTAGGAGGGGTCGGTCACGTCGATGGTGCCGGAGACGACGCCGGGGATCTTATCGACGTCCTGCATCTCGCGCCAGATAACGGTGTCGATCTTGGGCTCGCCCTTCCAGTAGGTCGGGTTCTTCTGCAGGGTGACAGCGCCGTTGGACCAGCTCTCGAAGGTGTACGGGCCGGAGCCGACGGGCGTGGAGGTCACGGACTTGACGTGGGACAGATCGCCCTTGGTGAAGCCGAACATGTTGTTGTCGTAGTCATACTTGTCGGTCTCGCCGTAGTAGTGCATGGGGCACACGGTGACGGGGATCTGATAGATGGCGCTGGCGCTGACCTCGGTGAGGGTGACGGTCATGGAATAGTCGCCGGTCTTGACGATACCGGTGACGTTGGGAGCGGACTCGCCGGTCTGGACGGCGACGGTGTAGTCGGTGTAGGAATCGCCCAGCTCGCCCTCGATGAAGGCAGAGATGCTGGTGCCTGCGGTCTCTCTGTTGATGCCGTCATCGGAAATGTCGTAGCCGTAAGCATCGACGATGGCAGCCCAGAAGTCTTCGACCGTGGCGTCCTCGGCGAGATCGAAGCCCCAGTTGGCGGCGTTCACAGCAACGGAATCCTCGGCGGTGGCATAACCGGCAGCGATCACGTAGTCAAGGATCTCCTGGGCGAACTTCACGCCGGCGGCGTTGAAGGCGGTCCAGTAAGCGTTGTACTGCTCCTCGGTGTAGAAGTCGTTGGCGGTGTAGCCGTCAGGACCGGCAGCGAGGATCAGGTTCTGGACGGTGTCCATACCGGAGCGGTACGCCTCGAGACCCTCGATGGGCAGGGAGTACAGCGTGGAGACGCCGTCATAGGCGGGGTCAAGCAGGACGTAGTAGGAGAAGATGACGTCGTCGATGGTCATTTCCTCACCGTCGGAGAACTTGACGCCCTCTTTCATGGTGATGTTGTAATCGACCGTGCCGTCGGCGTTCTCAACGATGTCGCAGTCGGCGATACCGTAATAGGTATAGTCGGTGCCGTTGTAGGGACGGACGTCGCCCTCGATGCCCTTGAGGACGACAGCGCCCTCACGGTCGGTGCCGAGCAGGGCATCGAAGACCATACCCATGACCTGGTTTTCGTAGTCATTGGTATAGAAGAAGGGGGAGAACTTACCGTCGAAGTTCTGCGTGCCGACGACCAGAGTCTTGACGGTGGTCTCGTCGCCGGTCTGGCCATCGTCCGTCTTCTTGTCGCCGCAGCCGGCCAGAAGACCAACGCACATGACCAGAGAAAGGATCAGTGCAAGTGTTCTTTTCATTGAATCTACTCCTTTTTTTATTTTTGCTTCAACGGAACCTGCGTTCCGCGTGGCACGGAATCGGCGGCGCGCATGCTCATGCGCGCACAAAAAGGGCGCACGCCCTTTTTGACGGTCCTGTGCGCCGAGGGGACAGCACAGGCTTTTTATCACTATAACATAGAACGCGGTCTATTGTACAGTAAAAATTTTTAACGATCAGGCTTTTTGGGCACTTTGCCCCAATTTGTCCGCAGGATTTCACGCCGTATGAACAGCGCGCAGAGGGCTGCGAGCAGCTTGAGCAGGAAATAGAGCGCGGCGAAGATCGTTTGTCCGCCGGAGGAGGACAGTGCGAGATGCACCGCCTCAGCGGCCGCGCCCAACAGCGCGAAGGCGGCGGTGCACGCCGCGCGGATGGGCAGCACGGGCACGGTGCGCTCATAGACATACTCGCGCACCGCACTCCAGTCCGTCCCGATCTTTGCAAGCGCCCAGACCACGCTTGCCGCGCAGAGTACCTCGCCGAGGTAGGGCAGGATGACGTAGAAGTGATTCTGCATTCCCGGCGCGGGGATGCAGCCGCCCGCGATGGCCGCGATGGCAAGGGCTGCCGCCGCCGCCCACAGGCGGCGCTGCGATGCGCGGGCGGCGTCCGCCTCCGCCCGGCAGGCGAAAAGCGCGCCGTCATAGACGTATTCGCCCGCAAGGTTGAGGTGGAAATCGTTCAGGTGTGCGCGGCGGCCGCGCCTTTTGCGCTGTTCGTCCCTCATTCGATGCCCGTGAGGTCGAAGGATGCGAGGGCCTTCTCTGCCTCGGCGCACACGCCGCGAAGGCACTTTTCGTCAAACGGGCTTTCAAGGCCGGCGTTTTTGAGCAGGTCCGTGAACGTCCGGCTGCCGCCCTGGGAGGTGTACGCCATGTAGTGCGCCCAGGCGTTTTTCATGTCCTTGCGGATCATCGCCCAGAATTCGAGCGCCACGGTCTGGGCAAGGCAGTAGTCGATATAGTAGAAGGGGCTCGAGTAGATGTGGTGCTGGCGCTGCCAGCCCATGCCCTCGGCGTAGAAGGGGATCTCGCCGTCGAGCTTCATCCACGGCATGTAAACGCCGAGCAGCTCCTTCCACACGGCGTGGCGTTCGGCGGGGGTCATCTCAGGCTTTTCATACACAATGTGCTGGAAGTGATCGACCATCGTGCCGTAGGGGATGAACGTCAGCGCGCCGGAGAGGTGGCTGTAGCGGAACTTCCCGGCGTCCGCGCCGAAGAAATCCTCCGCCCACGGCTCGGCGAAGAATTCCATGGACATCGAGTGGACCTCGCAGGCCTCGAGACTGGGCCAGATGTATTCGATGGGGATGCGCCTGCGGTTCGTCCAGGCCTCGAAGGCGTGACCGGCCTCATGCGTCACGACCTCCACGTCGTGCTGCGTGCCGTTGAAGTTGGCGAAGATGAAGGGGACCTCGTAGTCGGCAATGGTGGTGCAGTAGCCGCCGGCCTGCTTGCCCTCGGTGGAGAGCACGTCGAGCAGCTCGTCGTCGAGCATCGTGCGGAAGAATTCCTCCGTCTCGGGGGAGAGCTCGCGGTAGAACTTCATGCCGGTGGCAAGCAGCTGCTCGGGCGAGCCCACGGGGCGGGGGTTGCCGGAGCGGAATTCAAGCGCGTTGTCGGCAAAGCTCATCGGATACTGCTTGCCCAGGCGCCTGGCCTGCTCGCGGTAGACCTTGTCGGCCACGGGGACGAGGTACTTCACGACCGCTTCGCGGAACTTCTCCACGTCGTCCTTCGTGTAGCAGTTGCGGTTCATGCGGTAGTAGCCGAGCGTGGTGTAGCCGTCATAGCCGAGCTTTCTGCCCATCGCGTCGCGGAGTCTCACGAGCTTGTCGTACAGCTCGTCGAGCTTCGCCTGATTGTCCTTGTACCACTGGCCCTCGGCCTTCCACGCGGCAAGACGGCGCTGATCGTCCGCATCGGTCTTAAAGGGCGTGAGCTGCGAGAGCGTGCAGACCTTGCCCTCGAACGGGATCTGCGCCGAGGCGAGCAGCTTTTCATACTCCTGCGTCAGCTCGTTTTCCTGCTGCAACTCGGGGATGATGGCAGGGGAGAAGGTCTTGAGTTCGATCTCGGCATTGACGAACAGCAGGTCGCCGAATTCCTGCTCGAAGTCCGTGCGGAAGGGGCTTTCAAGCAGAGCCTGCGTCCACTGCTGGGTGTATTCCTGCAGCTCGGGGAAAAAGCTGTTCCAGAACTTTTCCTCCGCGTCGTAAAATTCGTCGCGCGTGTCGATGGAGTGGCGGATGCTGGCGAGCGTCGAGGCGGTGAGGATGTGCTTGGACTGCTCCTGCTGGGAAAGGAACGCCCTGCGCGCCTGCCCGTAGGTCTTTGCGCCCCTGAGCTGCTCTGTCAGCGTCCTGAGCTGCTGCTTGGCCTGCTCCGCGTCAGGGCGGGCGTAAGGCATCTGAGAAAATTTCATAGGTTACCTCCGTTGTATTGATACGATTCTATTACTGCTGGCGGTTGTAGATGGCAGAAACCTCTCTGTGTCCGCCGCCGATGACGACGGCCGCTGCGGCCGCAGTGACGAGCATGAAGCCCGTCAGCACGCCGCGCACGGGGAGAAATGTCACCAGTGCGCCCGCGAGCAGGTTGCCCGCGAAGCTGCCGACCGTGTTGAGCATATTGAACGCGCCGTTGAAGCGCCCCTTTTTCTCGTCGGGCACGTAGCTCTGCGTGGCGGAGATGCGGATGGTGTAGCTCGTCACGCCGAGGATGCCTGTTAAGAAGCACGAGAGCATCATCACCGGCAGCGGGCAGTAGAGATAGAAGCCCTCGCACAGCGAGATGACGATATAGACCGCCAGCGCGATCGAATACTTGTGCTGCACGGGCAGCCTGACCTTGTAATGAATGCCGCCGCCGATGGCGCGGCCGAAGATCGCCATGCCCCAGACGAGCATATAGATGTATTCGCCGTTTTCAAACGTTGACTTGAAGTACGGCAGCGTGATGACCTGTGATGCGCCCGAGGCCAGCATGCTGAACGCAAAATAGATGGCCACGCGCAGCAGCCCCTTTTCGCTCATCAGGTAGCGGAAGCCCTCTCTGATGTCGCGCAGGAGCTGGCGGCCGGAGGAGCGCTGCTCTTCGAGTGCGAGCGCCGCGCGCTGCTTTGCAATGTAGTGTTCCTCGGCGCGGATCTGCGTCTCCGCCGCTGCGGCCAGAAAAAAGCACAGCGCGTTGATGCCGAGCAGCGGTGCAATGCCGACAAGATCGTAGAAATACGTCGCGATCGGGATCACGAGCGCCGAGAGCGTTTCAAGCACGCTTGCGATGGAATAGGCCTTGGAATAGTTGCCCTCGGAGATCAGCAGGGGATAGAAGCTGTCGTAGGCGACATAGTAGATGCTGTTGATCGAGCCGATGATGAAGCAGAACGCCGCGAGCATCGGGAAGCTGAACCAGCCGCGGCTCAGGATCAGCGCGGCGATGAGGTAAACGCCCGAAGAGATAAAGTCCAGCGTGTAGATGGTTTTCCTGCGCGAAAAGCGGTCGAGGATCGCGCCGGAGAAGACCGGCATCACGATCTGCGGCAGGGTGAAGGTGGCAATATAGATGGCGTAGAGCAGGTTCGAGCCGGTGTAGTCCAGCACGAGCAGGCTCAGCGCGAAGCCGGACATCGAGTTGCCCAGCATCGAGATCACGCTGCCGAAGGTGATGATGGTAAAGTCCCGCGTCCAGAGCTTGCCCGGCTGCGGCGCGGGAGCGGGGTGATCGTTCATGAAAAAGAACGCCTCCTTTCGTGAGGAGTGCAAAGACGAAGCCGGGCCGGCGCGGCGGCAGGCGGCGGCGGAGAGGCGGACGGAAATCTCCCTGTATTATAGAGGATAAAAACAAAATAAGCAACCACATTTCCGCCAAGGACGGACAAAACGAAAAAATATTTCCGCGACGGGCGGGAAAAGAGAGGGCGCCCGTCTTGCCGCGGCGCGCAGGTTATGGTATAATGTGCCCGAAGGACTGAAAACCGCAAACGGAGGGATCCCGATGAACAAGACGCTGACAAGAGAGCTGCTGGACTTTATCGCCGCCAGCCCCACCTGCTACCATGTGACGGAGAACATCCGCCAGAAGCTCCTCGCAAACGGCTATACCGAGCTTTCCGAGCGTGAGCGTTGGGAGGTCAGACCCGGCGGGAAGTATTTTGTCCGCCGCAGCGGCTCGAGCACCATCGCCTTCCGCGTGCCGGAGACGCTCGAGGGCGGCTTTGCCATGGCGGCGGCGCACTCCGACTCGCCGGCGTTCCGCTTAAAAGAGCATCCTGACCGACGCAGCGCGCATTATGTCCAGCTCTCGACCGAGAAGTACGGCGGGATGCTGATATCCACGTGGTTCGACCGCCCGCTCTCCGTCGCCGGGCGCGTGTTCGTGCGCGAAAACGGCGCGATCGCCGAAAGGCTCGTGAACGTTGAGCGGGATCTTCTTGTGATCCCCAATGTCGCCATCCATATGAACCGCGCGGCGAACGACGGCATGAAATACCTGCCGAACATCGATACGCTGCCGCTGCTCGGCGGCAAGGACAGCGGCGGCATCCTGCCCATCGTCGCCGGAGCCGCGGGCGTCGCGGAGAGCGACATCCTCGGCAGCGACCTCTTCCTCTACTGCCGCGGCAAGGGAACGCTGCTCGGCGAGAACGGGGAGTACATCCTCTCGCCCAAGCTCGACGATCTCGAGTGCGCCTGCGGCTGCCTGGAGGGTTTCCTTGCGGCGAGGGAGAGCGGCAATATCGCCGTCTGCTGCATTTTCGACAATGAAGAGGTCGGTTCGTCCACCAAGCAGGGTGCGGGCTCGACGTTCCTGCGCGACACGCTGCGCCGCATCGCCCTGTGCCTCGGCAGGGACGAGCAGGACTTCCAGATGATGCTCGCGCGCAGCTTCCTCGTTTCGGCGGACAACGCGCACGCCCAGCACCCCAACCACGGCGAATATGCCGACCCCGACAACTGCCCCTACATGAACGAGGGCGTCGTCATCAAGTTCAACGCAAACCAGCGCTACGCGACCGACGGCCGCTCCTGCGCGATTTTCCGCGCCGTGTGCGAGCGCGCGGGCGTTCCCACGCAGGTCATGTCGAACCGCTCAGACCTCCCCGGCGGCTCGACGCTCGGCTCGATCTCCAATACGCTCGTGCCGGTGAGCACGGTGGACATCGGGCTTCCTCAGCTGGCGATGCACTCCGCCTGGGAGACTGCGGGTGCGCAGGACTATGAATTCCTCATCCGCGCGATGACGGAGTATTTCGGCAGCGCGCTGTAGGGGGGCTTTGCGGCGCGGCGTGGACAAAACGGCGGATGCGTGCTAAAATAAAAGGATCCTTCTCAATAAACGGCGCTTTCGTAAAACAGAAAGGAAGAAGATAATCATGGACGTTAAGGAAATTCTGAAACACGTGGACCACACCCTCCTCAAGCAGACCGCGACCTGGGAGGATATCAGGGAAGTTTGCGACGACGGCATCAAGTACGGCTGCGCGAGCGTCTGCATCCCGCAGACCTACGTGAACCACGCCGCGCACTACGTTGCCGAGCAGCAGCACTTTGGCTTCGGCCAGCTGCCTATCTGCACCGTCATCGGCTTTCCCAACGGCTATGTGCCCAGCGGCATCAAGTGCATGGAGGCTGAGTCCGCCGTCGCCGACGGCGCGACCGAGATCGACATGGTCATCAACCTCGGCTGGGTCAAGGAGGGCCAGTACGACAAAATTCTTCAGGAGATCAACTCCGTCAAGATTTCCTGCCACGGCAACATCTTAAAGGTCATCATTGAGACGTGCCTTCTCACCGAGGAGGAGAAGATCAGGCTCTGCGAGGTCGTGTCCAACTCTCACGCCGACTATATCAAGACCTCCACGGGCTTTGCCGGCGGCGGCGCGACCCGCGAGGATGTCGCCCTCATGGCCGCGCATATGACGAACGGCAAGAAGATCAAGGCTGCGGGCGGCATCGCGAGCCTGCAGGACGCTGAGGACTTCCTCAAGCTCGGCGCGGACCGCCTCGGCACGTCCCGCGTCGTCAAGGCCGTCAAGGAACTCGAGGCCAAGGGTGAACTTTAAGAGAGGGGGAGTTCGATATGCCGACTCCGCACAACAGCGCGAAAAAAGGCGACTTCGCCAAAACGGTCCTGATGCCCGGCGACCCGCTGCGCGCGAAGTTCATCGCGGAAACGTTTTTAGAGGAACCGAAGCTCGTCAACAACGTGCGCGGCGTGCAGGGCTACACGGGCACGTATAAGGGCGTCCCCGTCAGCGTGATGGCCAGCGGCATGGGGATGCCGTCCATCGGTATTTATTCCTATGAGCTCTTCACGCAGTATGATGTGGACAATATTATCCGCGTCGGCTCGGCGGGCGCGCTGCAAAGGGGTCTGGCGCTCGGCAGCGTGGTGGCGGGCATGGGCGCGTGCACGAACTCGAATTACGCCGCGCAGTACGGCCTCGGCGGCACGTTTGCGCCCATCGCGGACTTTGCGCTCCTCTCCGCCGCCGTTGAGAGCGCGAGAGAGCTCGGCGTCACAATGCCGGTCGGCAATCTCTACTCGTCCGACACGTTTTACGATGCGTCCGACCCGTCGCTCAAGTGGGCGAAGATGGGCGTGCTCGCCATCGAGATGGAGGCCGCCGCCCTCTACTGCAACGCCGCCTATACGGGAAAGCGCGGCCTTTCCGTCTGCTCGATCTCGGATAACATCATCACCGGCGAGGCGCTCTCGCCCGAGCAGCGGCAGACGAGCTTTACCGACATGATGCGCGTGGCGCTTGAGACCGCCGTGAAGATGGCGGCGCGCTGAGCCGCGCGTCCCTTTTGGAAGGAGAAACAACGATGCGTGTCATCGATATTGAGAACATTGCGACCAACATGAAGGACGACACCCGCTTCGTCCTGCGCTGCGAGGAGGTTTTTCACGATAAGATCAGCTCCGCCGCGGCGAGCATTTTAATGAGCAAGGGGCAAAAGCCCATCGTCTGCCTGACGGGCCCGAGCGGCTCGGGCAAGACGACGACGGCCATGCGCCTGAAGGCCTACCTTGAAAACCTTGGGGTAAAGGTATGCCTGCTCAGTATGGATAACTTTTTCCTGCCGCTCGACCAGCGCCCGAGCGAGGCGAGCGACTGGGAGTCGCCCTACTGTGTGAACCGCGAGCTTTTGATCGAGAATATCCACCGCCTGATGGACGGCGAGCTCGTCGAGCTGCCGGTCTACGACTTCAAGTCCGGCGGCGTGGGCGGCTATAAGCCCATGCAGGGCGATAAGGACGCCGTCGTTATTGCCGAGGGCATCCATATGCTCAACCCGCTCATTTTTGACCAGCTCAGAAGCGAGGCGACGGGCGTCTATGTCGCCCCGCGCACGCGCATCATCACGGAAAAGGACCGCATCGTGCGCCCCGAGCAGCTGCGCGTGGCGCGCCGCATGATCCGCGACTATCAGGGGCGCGGGCATTCCCTGCGCCAGACCGTCGAGCGCGCCGAGAGCGTGGACCGCGGCGAGCTGAACTACATCATGCCCAACAAGCCCAACGCCAGCATCCACATCGACACCTTCCACGACTATGAGCCGTGCATCCTCGCGCGCTATCTAAAGGAAATCCCCGAGTTTTACAGCCAGCTCGACGATCGCTTCATCGCCGAGCACGGGCTGAGCGACCTTTTCGACGTGGTCAACTCCGTGCCGCCGCTGCGCACGGATTACGTGCCGCGCGATTCCATCGTGCGCGAGTTTGTCGGCGGCAGCTGCTTCGAGTATTAAAAGCGATAACAGATCGTATTTTTGTTTGACAGAATTTACAGGATGTTGTCAAAAAAGGGCGATATCCGGCGAACGGAGGTGAGGATCGGTGCATTCTGACAAGCGGCGCAAAGCCATTGCGGAGCTCCTGCGCGCGGCGGACGGCCCCATCAGCGCCTCTGCGCTGGCGGAAAAATTCTCGGTCTCGCGCCAGATCATCGTGGGCGATATCGCGCTGCTGCGCTCGGCAGGGGAGGAGATCCTCGCCACGCCGCGCGGCTATGTGACGCCGGATGCGCCGCGCGGACTCGTCCGCCGCGTCGCCGTGCGGCATACGCCGCAGGAGATGGAAGCAGAGCTTGACGCGATCGTGGACAACGGTTGCACGGTGATCGACGTGATCGTCGATCATCCCATCTACGGACAGCTCACCGGCCCGCTGCAAATTTCGAACCGCTACGAGGTCGGGCAGTTCATTGAGCGCTGCGAAAACGCCGAGCCGCTCTCGCGTCTGACCGACGGCATCCACCTGCACACGCTCTCGTGCCCCAACGGGGCGGCGCTTGAGCGCGTGAAGGGTGCGCTGCGCGCGCTGGGGCTGCTGCTGGAGGAGAGATGAGCGGAAACGGCGCTTGACAAGCGAACAGAGAACAGATATAGTGTAATGTGCATGTGTCAAGACACGTGTACATTACACTATATCTTTCATAAGATCGCGAGGCTGCCATGGAGACAATAAAGACGTTCTGCAAGCGCAAAAATATTGAAATATCCGCCAAACGCTACGGCATCGACGCGCTCGGCGCGATGGCGCAGGGGCTTTTCTGCTCGCTGCTGATCGGCACGATCATCAAAACGCTGGGCGACCAGCTCGGCGTGCCGTTTCTGACGGATATCGGCAAATACGCCATGAGCGTTTCCGGCCCTGCGATGGCAGTTGCCATCGGCTACGCGCTCAAGGCCGACCCCATGGTGCTTTTCTCCCTCGCGGCGGTCGGCTGGGCGGCCAACGCTGAGGGCGGCGCGGGCGGCCCGCTCGCCGTGCTTATTATCGCCATTGCCGCTGCCGAGTGCGGCAAGGCCGTGAGCAAGGAGACGAAGATCGACATTCTGGTCACGCCCGCCGTGACGATCCTCGTCGGCGTGGCGCTCGCCAAGTGGATCGCTCCGCCCATCGGCCTTGCGGCCTCGGCGTTCGGCGACGTGATCGAGCGTGCGACGGCGCTCCAGCCGTTCTGGATGGGCATCGCCGTTTCCGTCCTCGTCGGCGTCGCACTCACGCTGCCCATCTCGTCCGCTGCCATTTGCCAGGTGCTGCGGCTCACGGGCATCGCCGGCGGCGCGGCTGTTGCGGGCTGCTGCGCGCAGATGGTCGGCTTCGCCGTGATGAGCTTCAGGGAAAACCGCTGGGGCGGCCTTGTGAGCCAGGGGCTGGGCACCTCGATGCTCCAGATGCCGAACATTGTCAGAAATCCCCGCGTCTGGATCGCGCCGACGCTCGCCTCCGCCATCACAGGCCCCATCGCGACCTGCGTGTTCAAGCTCGAGATGAACGGCGCGCCCATCAACTCCGGCATGGGCACCTGCGGGCTCTGCGGCCCCATCGGCGTGTGGACGGGCTGGGTCGCGCCCTCTGAGGAGGCTGCCGCCAGGGGCGCGGCGGCGATCGCCCCCACGGGCTTCGACTGGCTGGGGCTTATTCTTGTCGCCATCGTGCTGCCCGCCATCCTTGCGCCCGCCATCAACGCGCTCTGCCGCCGCCTCGGCTGGGTCAGGGACGGCGATCTCACGCTTTGATGGGCGAAAAGAGCGAAGGAGCAGCGAAAAAATCATACAAATTTTACAAAAACAGAGAAAAGGGGAGAATCGCTCTTGATTCTCCCTGTTTCTTTTGCTATACTACCAGCGGAATGTGTCCGCATTCCAAATACCGAACGGCGGGCTTTGTCCGCCGGACGAAAAAAATTTAAGGAAGGTTAAGAAGAATGAAGAAGTTTTTTGCAATGCTTCTCGCTCTCGTCATGGTGCTGTCCCTCGTCGCCTGCGGTGATAAGAAGACCGACGACACGCAGAACAACACGGATGACCAGCAGCAGACGGAAGAACCCACCGTTTACACCAACCCCGATGATATCGACGACAACATGACGTCCGAGGACGGCAAGTATGAGGTCGCCTTCATCACCGACGTCGGCCAGCTGAAGGACAAGTCCTTCAACCAGGGCACGTTCGACGGCGTGAAGCTCTATGCCGCCAACAACGGCCTGAGCTACAAGTACTATCAGCCCGCCAACGGCGATCAGGCCACTGACGACGACCGCTACGACGCCATGAAGGCTGCCGTGGACGGCGGCGCCAAGGTCATCGTCTGCGCCGGCTTCATGCAGGGCACTGCCCTCGAGAAGGCCGCTAAGGAATTCACCGACACCAAGTTCGTCTTCATCGACGGTTGGTCCCTCGGCCTTGACAACGTTGCGGGCATCGCCTTCAACGAGGAGCAGTGCGGCTACTTCGCCGGCTACGCCGTCGTCAAGGAAGGCTATGAGAAGCTCGGCTTCACCGGCGGCGGCGGCGGCACGAACCCCGCCTGCATCCGTTACGGCTGGGGCTTTGCCCAGGGCGCGAACGATGCCGCCAAGGAAATGGATAAGACCGTCGAGCTGAACTACTCCTGGCAGTACGGCGCTTCCTTCTCCGCCTCCAGCGAGCTGCAGACCATGATCTCCGGCTGGTATGCCAACGGCACCGAGATCGTCTTTGCCTGCGGCGGCTCCATGTTCCAGTCTGTCGCGGCTGCTGCCGGCGCTGAGGACGGCAAGGTCGTCGGCGTTGACGTTGACCAGTCCAGCGAGTCCGACACCGTCGTTACCTCCGCCATGAAGGGCCTGAGCGACGCTGTTGTCTGGGCTGTCACCAAGGCGTATGACGGCTCCTGGGGCGACATCGGCAACAATGCCACCTCCCTGGGCGTTGCTGAGAACGCTGTCGGTCTGCCGACCGCTACCTGGTCCATGACCAACTTCACGGTCGCCGACTATGAGGCTCTCTTCCAGAAGGTCCTCAACGGCGAGATCACCATCGACAACAACTCCGAGATGGCCGATCCCTCCACCGCCGGCCTGAGCAACGTCACGGTGAACTACATCTAAGCATCTGCGGACAAGAGAAAGCGGGAAGCACAGGCTTCCCGCTTTTTTTGTCGAATTTGCTGAGATATCCGGAAAAAAGCTTTTGCTTTATGCGGCGGAATGTTGTATAATACATTCATTCATGGCTTCCGTCCTCGCAAGCTCGGGGCATGCGGGCCATAAAACGGAAGGAGGGCGAAAGAACTTGGAAACGCAGTATGCCATTGAAATGCTGAACATTACCAAAAGGTTCCCGGGTATCATCGCCAACGATAACATCACCCTACAGCTGAAAAAGGGTGAGATCCATGCGCTCCTCGGCGAGAACGGCGCGGGCAAGTCCACACTGATGTCGGTGCTCTTCGGCCTTTATCAGCCGGAGGAGGGCGTCATCAAGAAGGACGGGCAGGTCGTGTCCATCAAGGACCCGAACGACGCCACCGCGCTCGGCATCGGCATGGTGCACCAGCACTTCAAGCTGGTGGATGTTTTTACGGTGCTCGACAATATCATCCTCGGCGCGGAGACGACGAAGTGCGGTTTTCTCCAGAAGAAGGAGGCGCGCAAAAAGGTCGAGGCGATCTCGGAGCGCTACGGCCTGCACGTTGACCTCGACGCCAAGGTGGAGGATATCACGGTCGGCATGCAGCAGCGTGTGGAGATCCTCAAGATGCTCTACCGCGACAACGAGATCCTGATCTTCGACGAGCCGACCGCAGTGCTGACGCCGCAGGAGATCGAGGAGTTGATGGCGACGATGAAGGAGTTTGCCCGCGAGGGCAAGTCCATCCTGTTCATCTCCCACAAGCTCAACGAGATCATGGAGGTCTCCGACCGCGTGAGCGTGCTGCGCAAGGGCAAGTACATCGGCACGGTCAACACCTGCGAGACGACCAAGCAGGAGCTTTCCAACATGATGGTCGGCCGCCCCGTGCAGCTTGAGGTCACGAAGGACGAGGCGAAGCCGAAGGACGAGGTCCTGAAGGTCGAGCAGCTGTGCGTGCATTCCCACATCCAGAAGCGCAACGCCGTGAATAATGTTTCCTTCAACGTGCGCGCGGGCGAGATCGTCTGCATTGCCGGTATCGATGGCAACGGCCAGACCGAGCTTGTCTACGGCCTGACGGGGCTTGACAAGCCGTCGGCCGGCACGATCACGCTCTGCGGCAGGGATATCTCCCATGCCTCCATCCGCCAGCGCGGCGAGAATATGAGCCATATCCCCGAGGACCGCCACAAGCACGGCTTGATCCTCGATTTTACGCTCGAGCAGAATCTGGTGCTCCAGCGCTTCAACGAGCCGCGCTTTGAAAGCCACGGCTTTATCAACAGCAAGGCCGTGCGCGACTATGCGAACTACCTGATCGAGAAGTTCGACGTGCGCAGCGGCCAGGGCCCCGTCACGAAGGCGCGCTCCATGTCCGGCGGCAACCAGCAGAAGGCGATCATCGCCCGCGAGATCGACCGCGACAAGGCGCTGATCGTTGCCGTGCAGCCCACGCGCGGACTGGATGTCGGCGCGATCGAGTACATCCACAGCCAGCTCGTCGCCGAGCGCGACCACGGCAAGGCGGTGCTGCTCATTTCGCTGGAGCTGGACGAGGTCATGAGCCTGTCCGACCGTATCCTTGTCATGTACGAGGGTGAGATCGTCGGCGAGCTTGACCCGAAAAAGACCACCGTTGAGGAACTGGGGCTTTATATGGCAGGCGCCAAGCGCACGACGGGAGAGGAGGCAGCGGTATGAAAAAAGAAGGTTTTCTGCAAAGCGAGGGCTTTCGCTCCGTCGCGGCGTCCGTGCTGTCCATTCTGATCGGCCTTGCCGTCGGCAGCATCGTTATCGTGGTCGTGGGACTGAGCAGCAAGAATCTCTCGCTCTCGGCGGCGTGGGACGGTATCCGCATCGTGTTCGGCGGCCTTTTCTCCACCGGGCGCGACGCCTCGGGCGCGCTGACCTGGGGCTTCAACCCCACGAACATCGGCAATATGCTCTTCAGAGCGGCGCCGCTCATCATGACGGGTCTTTCCGTCGGCATGGCGTATAAGACGGGCCTTTTCAACATCGGTGCGCCGGGCCAGTACCTGATGGGCACGCTCGTGTCGCTCTCCATTGCGCTGGGCATTCCCTCCGACGCGGTCCCGCCTGCGCTCATCTGGCTGCTCGCCTTCCTTGGCGGCACGCTGGCGGGTGCTCTCTGGGGCGCGATCCCGGGCTTGTTCAAGGCGCTGCTCAACATCAACGAGGTGCTTGCCTGCATCATGACGAACTGGATCGCGGCGAATCTTGTCACCTGGCTTTTTGATATCAGCAATTTCAAGAACGTGACCGAATCCACCAAGACCGGCTACATCTACAAGACGAGCTTCAACGGCGTCGCCACGGCGAAGATGGGGCTGGACAAGGTGTTCCCCGGCTCGCAGGTCAACGGCGGTATCCTCATCGCCATCCTCTGCGCCGTCGGGATCTATATCCTGATGTCAAAGACGACGTTCGGCTATCAGCTCAAGGCATGCGGCTCCAACCGCCATGCCGCGCGCTACGCGGGCATCGCGGATAAGCGCAACATCGTCATCTCCATGGCGATCGCCGGCGCGCTGAGCGCAGCGGGCGCGTCGCTCTACTATCTCTCCGGCAACACGGAATTTTTCTGGTCCACGTATCAGTCGCTGCCCGGCATCGGCTTCAATGGCATCCCCGTTGCCATGCTCGCCTCGTGCCATCCCATCGGCATCATTTTCACTGCCATCTTCATGTCCACGCTGGACATCTCCGGCCTGCAGCTGACGAATCTCACGGCGTACAACGAGTATATCACCGATGTGATCATCGCCGTCATCGTGTACCTCAGCGCCTTTGCGCTGGTCATCAAGATGTGGATCGGCAGCCTGACAAGAAAAAGGGGCAGCGGTGCGGACGCGAACGCGGAGCCTGCGCCTGTGCAGCCTGCCGCCGCAGCAGCGGATACGAAGGAAGGGGGAGACGCACAATGACATTCCTCATTCAGCAGACCATGATCTACGCGGTCCCGCTGATGCTCGTGGCGCTCGCCGGCGTGTTCGCCGAGCGCAGCGGCATCATCAACCTGGCGCTCGAGGGCATCATGGTGTTCGGCGCGTTCATCGGCGTATGGTTCGTGCGCATCCTGCAGACGAGCGACGCCATCCTTGCCCTCAAGCAGAACGGCAACTGGGTCGCCCTGCAGGGCGTGGAGCTGCTGACGATGCTGGTCGCGGCGGCGTTCGGCGCGCTGTTCTCGCTGCTTCTGAGCTTTGCGTCCATCAACCTGCGCGCCGACCAGACCATCGGCGGCACGGCGCTGAACCTGATGGCGCCCGCGCTGGTGCTGTTCTTCATCCGCATCATCGCCAACCAGAATACGCTCCAGATGCTCACGGGCGATGCGGCGAGCTGGTTCATGATCAAAAAATCCACGCTCGGCATCGACAAGAGCACGGATCTCGGCTTTTTCGGCGAGACGTTCGTCAACAAGGTCTATCCTGCGACCTATGTGTGCATCCTGCTGTTCCTCGTTCTGTCGATCCTGCTCTATAAGACGCGCTTCGGCCTGCGCCTGCGCGCCTGCGGCGAAAATCCCCAGGCGGCGGATTCGCTGGGCATCAACGTTTATAAGATGCGCTACGCGGGTACGACGATCTCCGGCGCGCTCGCGGGCATGGGCGGCTTCGTCTACGCGCTGACGACGGCGAACTGCGCCTCGAACGGCGATGTGGCGGGCTTTGGCTTCCTGGCTCTCGCGGTTATGATCTTCGGCAACTGGAAGCCCGTCAATATTGCGCTCGCTTCGCTGCTGTTCGGCCTTTTCAAGTGCATCGCGGCGAGCTACGCGAGCATCGATATCAACGGCGACGGGGTGTATCTGCTGGCGAACATCGGCATCAGCTCCCATCTCTACCGTATGCTGCCCTACATCGTCACGCTGCTCGTGCTGGCGTTCACGTCCAAGAGCTCCCGCGCCCCCAAGGCCGAGGGCATCCCCTACGACAAGGGCCAGCGGTAAGCGAAAATCATCAAAAATGCAGCATGGCGCGCCATGCTGCATTTTTCATAGATGGAACTATTTCGTAAGAAGGAGAACTATGGAGATCAGAGAAATCACTGCGCCTGCGGACAAGCTGCGCATCACGCGTTCGATTTTAGAATCGCTGCCCGACTGGTTTGGCATCTCAGAGGCGCGCGAGGAATACATCGAAAAGAGCGCGCCGCAGCCGTTTTTTGCCGCGTTCGACGGCGAAAATGCCGTCGGCTTCCTTTACCTTGGCGAAACGGGGAAGGATACGGCGGAGCTTTACGTCATGGGCGTTTTGAAAGAATACCACCGCCGCGGTGTCGGCAGGAAACTTTTTGAAGCAGCGAAGCGGCGGGCGAAGGAACTCGGCTACTCCTTCTTGCAGGTCAAGACCGTGCAGATGGGAAAATACCCCGAGTACGACGCGACGAACCGCTTCTACCTTGCGCTGGGTTTTCGGGAGTTTGAAGTATTCCCGACGCTGTGGGATGCGTGGAATCCCTGCCAGATCTATGTGATGGCGCTGTGAGGTCAACCGCCGGTTGCGGCGCGCTTGCCGGACGGTCGGTGGATTTCTGCCCTGCGGCGCGCGATAATGGCGTTACCGGTACCGGAATTTGACGCAAGGAGAAAGAAGACGATGAAAGAACTGGGAACGCAGATCCGCGCGCTGCGCCGCGCACGCGGAATGACGCAGGAGGGACTTGCCGAGCGGCTGCACGTTTCGCCGCAGGCCGTGAGCAAGTGGGAGAATCATCTGAGCGCACCGGACGTTTCGCTCCTGCCTGCGCTCGCGGCCGTGTTCGACACGACCATCGACGAGCTGTTCGGCTATGACCGCAGCGAACTGGAAAACGAAGTGATGGAGATCTGCCGCGCGTCATGGGAATGCCGCGAGAGCGACCGGCTCAAAAGCCGCGCCATTCTGCAAAAAGGACTGGAGCGCTTTCCACAGAACGCCATCCTGCTTAACAACTATCTCTATACGCTGGATTTTGCGGAGGAAAACGACGAGATTATCACCATTGCATCGAAGCTGGCGGAGAGCGCGGAGGGCGATGCGCACCTTGACGATGTGCGCTATGACGCGCTGCGCTTTCTGGCGGGCGCCTACGCGCGCAAGGGAGAGCATGAGTTTGCAAAGGCAACGCTCGAGCGCATCCCTGAGATCTATTTTACCAAGCTGTCCGCTGCGGCGGAGGCGCTCAGGGGAAAGGACAAGTACGACGCCGCCAACGCGCAGAAGTGGGTCTGCCTGGAGATGATGGTGGGCATGATGCGCGAGATCGCGGCGTATTACGAGGGTGAAGGCGAAGCGGACAAGGCAGACGCCGAGAAGGCGAAGGCGCGCGAACTGATCGCACTGTTTGAGCCCGAGCGCGACTGGGTCGGCTCACTTTTGAAGGAAGTGGAATGATTTTACGGAAACCCGCGAAAGTCAGGAACCTTTTTCCGCCGTTTTGCGTCTATCAAAGCAGAAAAACAGGGGAGGGAAGCGTATGACCGTCCGTGAACCGAAAAAGCGCTCCGGCCTGCGGCTGAAGCTTGGCGGCGCGTATTTCAGCGCGCAGCGCAGGCTTGCCTGGCTTTCCATGCGGAAGCAGTTTGCGCGCGAGCGCAGCGGGAAAGACTTGACGTATCGGGCATTTTCCCACCATACGCCGCTCATGCGCAGGCTCAAGGATGTCGATATGCAGCTCCAGCGCAATAAGGTGACGAATCTCCGCCTTGCCTGCGCGCGGCTCGACGGGCTGCTGCTGCGCCCGGGCGAAACGATGAGCTACTGGTACCTCATCGGGAAGCCGACGGCGAAAAAGGGCTATCTTCCCGGCATGATCCTGCGCAACGGCGGCTATCTGTCAGCCGTTGGCGGCGGGCTCTGCCAGCTCTCGAACCTCATCTACTGGATGACGCTGCACACGCCGCTCACGGTCGTCGAGCGCCACCGCCACGGCTACGACGTCTTTCCCGACGCGAACCGCACGCAGCCCTTCGGCAGCGGCGCGACCTGCTTTTACCCCTATCTCGACCTGATGATCCGCAACGACACGCAGGAGACCTACCAGCTGCGCGTCCGCGTCGGCGAAACGGATCTTGCGGGCGAGTGGCGCGTGAGCGCCGAGCCGACCGAGCGCTACGAGGTCGTTGAGCGCGACCACGAGATGCGCGCGCAGTACTGGGGCGGCTACATCCGCCACAACGAGCTCTACCGGCAGACGTTTGACCTGCGGGGTGATCTGCTTGCCGAAATGCCCGTCGCCGTGAACGACGCGGTGATGATGTATTCGCCCTATCTTGAACAGGGCGGGAACGGACAATAGCTGGAATAGGGAGGCAGGCGCGCGGGCGCCTGCCTCCCTATTTCGGAAACAGCACCGGCAGCGCAGGCAGCGCCAGCAGCAGCGAAAGGGCCGACTGCACCGCCTTGCCGCGCAGGTAGTATCTGCCTGTGAGAGGGGAGACGGAGAGCGCGCCGAGAGTTTGGCAGTGGACGCTCCACCCGCCCCAGCCGAGCATCGCTGCGCAGAGGAGAAAGCCCGAACGGGAATCCGGCAGCGCCGTGACGCCGCTCGTCAGCTCCAGAACACCGAGCAGCGCGGCGCGCGGCAGCGGCAGGGCGAGCGGCGCGGGCAGAAAGCGCAGCAGCAGATGCGAGAGCACCGTGAAAAACACCACGAACGCGCAGACGTTCAGAACGCCTGCGAGCGCGCCCTGCACCGCCGCCGGGAACGCGGCGGACAGATCGCGGCGGGGCTGCTGTACGCGCCGGCGCGCTTCGGGCGGCAGCGGCGGCAGCGCGCGGCAGAGCAGGATGCCGGAGCACAGCGCCGATGCCGCGTGGATCAGGTACAGCGCCGCGCCCGCACGCGGCGAGTGAAACACCGCACCGCCGCAGATGCCCAGCAGGAAGCCGGGACCGGCGTTGTTGCAGAAGATCAGCAGCCGCTCGCCCTCCTCGCGCTCGACCGCGCCGGAGGAAACAAGCTCCGCGCTCGTCCGCGCGCCGACGGGATACCCGCCGCACAGGCCAAGCGCCAGCGCGGCGGCGCCTGCGCCGGATAAGCCGAAGAGCGGGCGCATCAGCGGCGCAAGCAGCGGTGCGAGCAGCTCGCCCGCGCCGCAGGACACCAGCAGCGATGAGAGCACAAAGAACGGAAACAGTGCGGGGATGACGGTTTCGCAGCACAGCGCAAGGGCGCCGCGCGCCGCCTGCGCGCCCGCGTCCGGCGCGAGCAGCAGCGCCAGCAGGCAGAAAAGCGCCGCGCCGAGCAGCGGCAGAGAACGCCGGTCCACCCTCGCTCACCCCCTTTTCTACGGCAAGCCTATGCGCGGCGCGCGGCAAACTTGCCCCTGCGGGACAGGCAAATCCGCGCGCGGCGGCGCATAGGCTGTTCGCAAAGATGGGAGGGGGGGAAAAAGAACGATGGGGCGGAACGAGCGGCCGCAGCGCGTGCTGACGCGTGCGGCGGAGCTGTTTGACCTGCCTGCGGATATCGTGGCGGGGCTTTGCCATCTGGAGCTGCTGGGCGACCGGCAGCTGCTGCTCGAGGGACACGGCGGCATTTTGTCCTACGGCACGGAGAGCATCGACGTGAGCGCGGGCACGCTCATTCTGCGCGTGCGCGGGGAGGAGCTGACGCTGCGCAGCATGACGGACGCGGAGGTGCGCATCTCCGGCAGGATCGACGCGGTGGAGTTTGTGAGATGAGGGATGTATGCTGAAAAGAGCGGTCAAGCTGCTGCGCGGCAGCGTGCGCGTGCGCGCGCAGAGCGCGTATCCCGAGCGGGTGCTGAACCTCTGCTCGGCGCGCGGCATTGAATTCTGGGATGTGAGATGGCTGAGCGCGGCGGAGCTGTCGCTCTGCGTTGCGCGGCGGGATCTGCGCGCGCTGCGCCGCGCGGCGGAGGGCATCGGCGCGGATCTGACGGTGGAGCGCGCGGAGGGCGCGCCGTTTTTCCTTGCGCGGTTTCGCCGCCGCTATGCGCTGCTGGCGGGGCTGGCGCTCTGCGCCGCGCTGCTGGCGGTCAACTCGCTGTTCATCTGGGACTTTGAGGTCACGGGCAACGAAACGGTGCCGACGGAGCGCATCCTGCGCGCGCTGCGCGAGCAGGGCGTGCATCGCGGCACGCCCGTTTATTCCTTCGACACGCAGGAGCTGTGCAACCGCGTGCTGCCGGAGCTGCGCGATCTGTGCTGGATCGGAGTCAATGTGCGCGGCTGCCGCGCGTATGTGCAGGTGCGCGAGCGCGTCCGCCCGCCCGAGCGGGTCAATGAAAAAGCGCCGACCAATGTGGTCGCCCGCCGCGCGGGGCTCGTGACAAAGGTGCGTGCGCTCGACGGGGAGAAAAGGGTGCTGCCCGGCGCGAGCGTGCAGCGCGGGCAGCTGCTTATTGCAGGCGTGGTGGATACCGGTGGCACGGAGCATCCGAGCGTATCGACGCGCTTTCTGGCCGGCAAGGGCGAGGTGTGGGCGCGCACGTGGTACGAGCTGAGCGTTTATATCCCGCTGCGATGGGAGGAAAAGCGGTACACCGGGGAGAAGGAGCACAGCTATGCCCTGCTCTGGGGCGAAAATCGTCTGAAAATTGGCGCAAAAGGGAGTAGCATTCTGGACGGTGACTGTGATAAAATAAAGAATCAAACACAATGGACACTTTTCGGTATTTTCTCCCTGCCCGTCACGTGGGAGACGGAGGAGCGTCTCATCTGCGAGACGCAGAGCTGCACCCGCACGCGCGAGGAAGCGGAGGGGCGCGGCCGGGCGGTGCTGGAGGAATATCTCGCCTCCCTCATCGGGAAGGACGGCAGCGTGACGGGCGAGCGGATCGCCTCTGCCGTGCAGGGAGAGTACCTGCTGGTGACGCTCAGCGCCGAATGCCTGGAGCAGATCGGCGTGGAAACGCCCATTGTGATCGTTGACAACGGACAGCATCAGGAGGGATGACAGCATGGAGCAGCGCATCAGCATCGAGCGCATGGAACAGGCGGTGAATTTATTCGGCTCGTTTGACGAGAACGTGCGGCTGATCGAAGCAGAGTTCAGGGTCACCGTTTCGAACCGCGAGGGCGAGCTGCGCGTGAACGGCGAGCCGGAGGATACGATGCTCGCCTGCAAGGCGCTTTCCGCGCTTTTGACGGTCTCAAACCGCGGCGAGCCGATCACCGAGCAGAATGTGCGCTACGTGATCTCGCTCGTGCGCGCGGGGCAGGAGGAGCGCATCAGCGAGCTGACGCAGGACGTGATCTGCATCAGCTCCAAGGGCCGCCCCATCAAGCCCAAAACGCTGGGACAGAAGCAGTATGTCGAATCCATCGTAAAAAACACCGTGACCATCGGCGTCGGCCCCGCCGGCACGGGCAAGACGTACCTTGCCGTCGCCGCGGCGGTCGCGGCGTTCCGCGAGCGGAAGATCAACCGCATCATTTTAACGCGCCCCGCGGTCGAGGCGGGCGAGCGCCTGGGCTTTCTGCCGGGCGACCTGCAAAGCAAGGTGGACCCGTACCTGCGTCCGCTGTACGACGCGCTGTTCGACATGCTCGGCGCGGAAACATATCAGAAATATCTGGAACGCGGTAATATCGAGGTCGCGCCGCTCGCCTATATGCGCGGCCGCACGCTGGACGACAGCTTCATCATCCTCGACGAGGCGCAGAACACCTCCTGCGAGCAGATGAAGATGTTTTTAACGCGCATGGGCTTCGGCTCGAAAATGGTCATCACCGGCGACGCTACGCAGATCGACCTGCCGGCGGACAAGCTCAGCGGGCTGAAGCAGGCGGTGCGCGTGCTGAGGAACGTGGAGGGCATCGGCATCTGTGAGCTTGGCGAGCAGGACGTGGTGCGCCATGTGATGGTCCAGCGCATCATCAAGGCGTATGCGGACTATGAGTCCGCGCGCAGCGAAAAGAGGAAAAAGTGATGGCAAAGAGACATTATCTTCCCGTCACGTCGGACGTGCCCGGCGTGAGCGAGGGCAAGCGCGCCTTTATCCGCAGGGTCATCCGCACGGCGCTCGCCGCCGAGGGGGTGGATTTTCCCTGCGAGATCGATGTGCGGCTGACGGACGACAAGACCATCCATGAGATCAACCGCGAGATGCGCGGCGTGGACCGCGCGACGGATGTGCTGAGCTTTCCGATGTTCGAGCTTTCCCCCGGCGAGCTGCCGGACAGAGCGGACGCCGACCCCGGCACGGGGCTGGTCCCGCTCGGCGATATGGTCATCTCGCTCGAGCGCGTCGCCGCGCAGGCGAAGGAATACGGCCACCCGAACCGCCGCGAGCTCGCCTACCTTGTGACGCACTCGGTGCTCCACCTGCTGGGCTACGACCATCTGGACGAGGGACCCATGAAGGCGCAGATGAGAGAGCATGAAGAGGCGATTATGAAGCTGCTCGAACTCGAGCGATAGGCGCACAAAAAGTGTACAGGCCCTTTGATGGGAAAACGATAGAATAAAGTTCAACACAAAAGAAAGTTGAGGATCACCTATGAACAAAACGAAAACCGCTATGGTCACCGTCTGCGGGCGGCCGAACGTCGGCAAATCCAGCCTGACCAATGCCCTCGTGGGCGAGAAGATCGCCATCGTGTCCAATAAGCCGCAGACCACGCGCAACCGCATCTATGGCGTGGTGAACCGCGGCGACACGCAGTTTGTGCTGCTCGACACGCCGGGCTTCCACAAGGCGCGCAACCGCCTGGGCGACTATATGGTCAAGGTCACGCGCGAATCCATTGCGGACGTGGACGCGGTGCTGCTGCTCGTCGAGCCGGTGGCGCACGTCGGCATCCCTGAGGCGGAGCTGATCGAAAAGATCAGGCAGTCTCACCTGCCGGCGATCCTGTGCATCAACAAGATCGACACCGTCGAGAAAAAGGACGAGCTGCTCGCCGTCATTGCGGCGTACAGCGGGGCGTATGCGTTCGATGCCATCATCCCCATCTCCGCGCG
>DHMW01000034.1:297-7135 GCA_002405995.1 Oscillospiraceae bacterium UBA4632 | reverse complement strand
GATCTTCAGCCGCAGGCGGCGGACGTTCACGTCCACGATCTTCAGCTCGCCGAAATACCCTTTGCCCCATACGGCGTCCAGGATATCCTCGCGTGCGAGCGCCTTGCCGCGGTTTTCCATGAAAAGCTTCACGATGGAATACTCCAGCTGCGTCAGCTTGAGCCGCTCTCCGTTCTTTTCCAGTGTCCGGTTCGTCAGGTTCAGCAGGAACGGCGGCTGATACAGCTCCCCTGTCCGCTGCGGCGCGCCCTCTCCCGTGCGGCGCAGCAGTGCGTCCACGCGCGCGGTCAGCTCCGCAGGGGAAAAGGGCTTGGTCACATAGTCGTCCGCGCCGGTCATCAGCCCGGTCACCTTGTCCATCTCCTGCGCCCTCGCCGTCAGCATGATCACGCCGATCTGCGTATTTGTCGCGCGGATACGGCGGCAGACCTCGAAGCCGTCGATGTCCGGCAGCATGATGTCCAGCAGGCACACGCGCGTATCGGGGTTGTCCTGCAATTTCCGCAGCGCCTCCTCGCCGCGCTCGGCCTCCACGACCTCGTAGCCCGCGCGCTGCAGATTGATCACGATAAAGCTGCGGATGCTGGCTTCATCCTCCAGCACCAATACCTTCTTCATCTCGTTTCCCCCTCTCAGTTGTCGCCCGTGGTCCATTCCGCCATGATGAGCGAGAACGCTCCGCGCAGGGACGCCTCGTCCAGCTGCACGCCCCATGCCTCGCCCGGCTCGGCGGCATAGGTCGCCTCCACCTGCCGCGCCAGCGTAAAGCGCTCGCCGGTGCTTGCCAGCTCCTCGCGCGCGTCGCCCGTGAAGCGCCATACCGTCAGCAGCCGCGTGCGCGCCCCGTCCTCGCCGACGCGGTAGAAGCTCACGGCCGCCTCCTCGCCGCGCGCTGCACGCTCGGCGCTCAGCGCGCTCTTGTCCCATTCCTCCGGCAGCGTCAGGCTCCAGCCGTCGGCCACGTTGTGGAAGCAGCTGCGCACATCCTGTGCGCTGCCGTCGGCGCTGTAGCGCCGCCAGACCACGCAGTACAGCGGCTCGCTCTCGCGGTCGTAGCGCTGCAGGGCGCGCGCCTCCGGCACCTCGGTCACGCCGTCGCCGTCCTCGTCGCGCGGATAAAGCCCCAGAAACGCCGATGCGGCGGGGATCCGGTTGCCGTCGGGGCCGAGGGCAACGTTCTGCAGCCGTCCTCCGCGCAGGGCGAGCACATCCGTCACGGTCATGCCGTCCGCCGTCACGCCGGTGATGAACAGCGCGCTTTCCCCGCCGGAGAGCGTCCCCGGCGAAAGCCTGTCCACCTCCGCCACCGCCACGGAGAGCCGCAGCGTCGCCTGCACGCGCAGCTGCGCGCCGTCCCAGCCGTAATAGTCAAGGCACGCCGCATCCTCTTCCGTGCTGTAGATGACCAGCAGCTCCTGCCTGCCGTCGCCGTCCAGATCCAGATTTGCATAGCGGGAATAGCCCGTGATGAGCAGCGCCTCCGGCGTGCCGCGCTGGAGCGGATAGACCGCAAGCCCCTGCACGTCCGAGCTGCTCTTGTAGCCCACCAGCAGCTCGCGCCGCCCGTCGCCGTCCAGATCGGCGTAGTTGACGCTGTAGATCGACGCGGAGGTCCCCTCGATCACGGCATACTGCTCATAGCTGTCGCCGTCTGCCTTGAAAATATAGATCTTCATCGGCTTTTCATCGCTTACCTTGCGGAAGAAAGCGACCGCCTCCTCGCTGCCGTCCCCATCCAGATCGACCATCTGCACGCTTTGCAGATTGCTGCCCGAGGTCGGCGCGGCGTATTCCGCGCCGCCGTCCAGCAGCGCGTCGATCTTCGATTCAAGCGACTCGTATTCGCCCGAAAGCCTCGGCAGGCGGTAGAGCGAGGTCTCCGGCGCGGTGAATACGCAGCCCGTGAGCAGCAGCGCCAGCGCGCCGGGCAGCAGCGCCCGGATCAGCCTTCTCATCGCACCGCCTCCTTTTCCCATTTGATAATCATACTGAACTATCATACCACAGCGCTGCGCAAAAAGGTAGTCCTTTCTGTAAATTCTTCCGCCTTTGCCGCAGGCTGAAGCAAAGGGGGACGGCAAGCCGTCCCCCCTTTGCGTTAGGGCCTTATAGCATTTTATACAGCACCGCTGCGACCTGCGCGCGCGTCATCGGCGCGTCGGGGCAGAATTTTCCGTCCCCCATGCCCGAGAGGATACCCATCGCGCACAGCGTGCTCACATACTCCGCCGACCACGGCTGGATGCGCGCCTTATCGCTGAAGGTCAGCTCCGGCGCGGCGTAGCCCTTTTCCAGCAGCCGCCCGAGCATCGTCACGGCCTCCTGGCGGCTGACGTTCGCCTTGGGGTTGAAGTTGATCACGCCGGGGCGGTCCTCGCTGCCCTTGATGATGCCGAGGGCGTACATCGCCTTCGCGCCGTTCACCGCCCAGGGGTCGATCCTGTCCGCGTCGGCAAACGGCAGCGTCACGCCGGAGTAGTCCTGCGTGGGCGCAAGATAGCGCTCGAGCAGCACGGCGAACTCCTGGCGGGTGATGTTCGTCTCCGGCTCGAATTTGCCGTTGCCCGAGCCGTTGGTGATGCCGCTGCGGCTGAGGTAGGAGACCGCCGCATTCGCCCAGTGCCCCTTCATGTCGGTGAAGGCGGGCGTCGTGTCGGTCGCGGCAGTGTCCACACTCGCGCGGGCAAGGTTGCCGCTGGCGTCCCCCGCCGTCACGGTCAGGCGGTGCTGCGCGCCGTCCGCGGCGGGCAGCGTCACGCTCAGCGTGCCGGCGGCGCTGCTGTAGCTGTAGCTCGTCAGCGTCTTGCCGTCGCAGCTCACGCGCAGCGTGGGCACGGCTGCGCCGTCCACATCGTCCTTCACCGTGCCGGTCACGGTGTTCGACGCGGCGTCATACTTCAGCGTGATCGCCGGGGCGGCCGTATCGGTCAGTCCGCCGTAGGAAAGCACGAGCTGGTCGAGATAGATCGCGCCGATATGCTCCTCCGCCGCCGTCACGGCGATGCCGCGGATCGCAGCCGCGCTGCCGAGCGGCGCGGCGACCAGCTTCCAGCCCGTAAAGCTCAGCGTGCCGAGATCCACATACCCCATATCGGTCACGAGCGAAAGCTGCGCGCCGCTGCCGTCGCCGCAGATCCAGAGGTTGAGCTGGTCATAGCTCGCGGGCACGTCATAGTTCATACTGATGAAGGCGTCGCCCTGGCCGGTGGCGTAGTCCAGCTTCGCCGAGGCGCGGCCGTTGTGAACATACGCGGTGTTTGTATTGTGCGAGAGCATGGCGCGCGTCCCCGTGGCGGCGGCGAACGCATCCTCGTAATCCTCAAGCGTGCGCAGCGCCCGCGCCGAGACCGTCACCGGGATCGTGACCGACACCGTGCCGAGCTTGACGCTCACGCTGCCGCTGCCGATACGGCTGCCGGCGGTGAACACACCGTTTTCGATCGTGCCGACATCGCCCTGCACGCTCCAGGAAAAGCCCCTGTTGTCGCCGGGGATGCTGAGATGGCGGTAGACCGCCGAGGCGGACAGCTCCGCCTTCTCCCCCACGCTCAGGGCAATGGCGCTCACCGCCTTGCCGTTCTGCTGCACGCTGATGCTGTCAACCGACGGCACGACCTGCACCGTCACCGTCGTGCTCGCGCCGCCCGCGCTCGCGCGCACCGTCACCGTGCCGGAGGCGGGCATCGTCAGCACATTGCCGCTGATACTGCCCCGGTCCGCGCTGAGCGTCACGTTCGCCTGCGTGGGGATATAGCTGCTGTCCAGCGCCGCCGTCTTGAGCGTCACCTGCGCGTTTGGCAGGGCGTAGGCGCTCTCCGCCGCGGCGTAGACGTGGGAAACGATGCCTGTCGCGCGCGCGTCCGCCACCAGAAAGACATGGTTCGTCACAGCGCGCTCCTTGCCGCCCGACGGTTTGCTGACAAGCGAGGCCGATGTACTGTCGGGGCTGGTCGCAACCATTGCCGTCGAGCCGCCGCCGTCCAGGCTCAGCGCCGTCACGCATCCGAGCTCGATCATGCGCTCGGCCACCTGCGCCAGCGTCGCGCCGATGGAGTAGCCGCTCTGGCGGCCGTCGATCGTATAGAGCACGAGCGAGCCGTCGCTCCTGAGCCCAACCGCCGTGCGCGGCGCAGCCCCCGCGGCAAGGCCGCTGCACACCTGTCCGTTCTCCACAAGCTGATACAGCGCGCCGACCATATTGCGCACGCCGTTCCATTCCGGGCTCTGCGCGCTGACGCTCACCGTCAGCTGCTGCCCGGGCGCGAGCGCGCGCAGCTGCTCGGCATAGCTCGACGCCTTGGCGTTGGCGGAGAGCACATAGCGTCCCGCGCCGACATAGGTATCCGTGCCGCCGTCGATCACCTGCTCCACCGTCAGCACCAGGCTGCCGCCGATCGTGAGCGTGCCGCCGAGCACCGAGCAGACCACATCCACGCCCGGCTCGCTCGTGCCGATGGTCCCGCGGGAGTTGAAGGAGCCGTCATAGAGGTAGAAGCCGTAGCTGCTCTGGCGCACCTGGTTGAGCGCCGAGATCTTAAAGCTCTGCCCGAAGCTGCTCTGCGCCGTGATGCTCAGCCCAGGCTTGCCCATCACGGCGCTGCCGTCGTCGCGGAAGCCCACGGCGTAGTAATCGCCCGAGGCGTTGCGCAGCACGCCGTCCGTCATCGTTGTGCCGAGCGCGATGCCCGTCGCGGTGTCGTAATAGTCGCCGTTCACACCCGCGGCCACGCGGTATCCCTGCGCCTCAAGCGCCCTTGCCGCGTCAGATACCGTGGTCAGCTGCGTGGAATAGCTGCCGCCGGTCACCACAGGCTTCACCCGCGCGTTGGGCGAGTAAACAACGTAGTTCTCCTGGCGGAGGTCGGAATAGGTATTGCTCCAGAACGTGCCGGTGTTGAGCTCCGTGCGTTCGTTGACCGTAACGGCCGACGCCGTCAGGTCATCGCCGAGCGCGTCGGACGCCAGCGCCGTCAGCGGCGCCGCCGTCAGCGCGACGGCAAGCACCAGAGATAAGGATTTGCGGATGATGGATCTCACGATATGCCTCCTTGATGAATACGCTTTTGGTTTGGTAAACATAACACAGTATAGCAGGCTCTGTCCCATAAGTAAAGACGAAGAAAAACGGAAAAGGTTTCCGCTTTTTCCATTCTTTTTTCAAAGCCCCAGCGCCTCCAGCACGCGCACGATCACGGCATTCGACACAAGGAAGCCCTGCGGCGTGAGGCGCCAGCGCGCGCCGGTCCTTTCCGCCAGCCCGTGCTGCGCGCATTCGCGCAGCACCTGCTCCGCCCGCTCTGCGGGCAGCCCCAGCGCGGCAGGGTCAAGCCCCAGCGCGGTGCGCAGCGAGAGCATCACGCGCTCTGCCCGCCGCTCATCCGCGCCGGGCGCGGCATCCTCCGAAAGCCTTTCCTCCCCCGCAAGGTACGCTCCCAGATCGCGCGCGCAGGCAAACCGCCGCCCGCCGAAGTCTGAGTGCGCCCCGGGGCCGAAGCCCAGATACTCCTGCAGCTGCCAGTAGCGCAGATTGTGGCGCGACTTATGGCCCGGACGCGCGAAATTGGAGATCTCATACTGCGCATAGCCGGCGCGCGCCAGCGTTTCCACAGCGGTAAGATACGCCTCTGCCTGCGCGTCGTCGTCCGGCAGCGCCAGCTCCCCGCGCCGGGCGGAAAGCGGCGTGCCCTCCTCCACCTTCAGCCCGTAGCAGGAAAGATGCTCGGGCGCAAGGGCGATCGCCGCGGCAAGGCTTGCCTGCCAGCGCGCCGCCGTCTGCTCCGGCAGGCCGTAGATGAGGTCAAGGCTCAAATCGTCAAAGCCCGCCGCGCGCGCGGCGCGCACCGCCTCAACGGTCTGTCCGTGCGTGTGCACGCGCCCGATGCGCCGCAGCTCGTCGTCGTCCGCCGACTGCATCCCAAGCGAGATGCGGTTGAAGCCGGCCGCTCTCAGCCGCCGCAGCGCGCCAACGTCCCGCGCGCTGTCGGGGTTTGCCTCGAGCGTGATCTCCGCGCCGCTCTCCACGCGGTAACAGGAAAGGAGCGTTTCCAGGATGCGGCGCAGCCGCGCATCGCCCAGATAGCTCGGCGTGCCGCCGCCGAAATACACGGTATCGACGCAATACGCCGCCGCGTCGGGCGCGCGGCGCGCAAGCTGCGCGCACAGCGCTGCGGTATACGCCTCCATTTTCTCCTCCGAATGCGGCAGAGAATAGAAATCGCAGTAAATACACTTGGCCCTGCAGAACGGGATGTGGAGGTAAAGTCCCAGCGAATACATGGCGCGGCTCCCTTCGTTCAGTTTCTTTTCTCCCATTGTACCACATTCCGCGCCGCGCGCCAAGCGCTGCATTCTCCGGCATATTTTACCCGTTTCCGGCAAAGCCTAAGCCCAAAGGAGTGATTTTTTATGGACATGTCCCCGCAGGAATATAACGCCTATGTCAAGTCCCTCGCGCCGCGCTCCCCCATCGTCAAGGATACCGCCCTCGCCTTTGTGACCGGCGGCGCGATCTGCGCGCTCGGTCAGCTCCTCCAGAACGGCTTTCTCTCGCTGGGGCTTGAAAAAGCCGACGCAGGCACTGCTGCGTCGATCTGCCTTGTCTTTCTTTCGGCGCTGCTGACAGGCCTGAACCTTTACAACTCTCTCGCCCGCTTTGCCGGCGCGGGCACGCTCGTGCCCATCACGGGCTTTGCCAACGCCGTCGTCTCCCCCGCCATCGACTTTAAGAGCGAAGGCTTCATCACCGGCATGGCCGCCAGGATGTTCGCCGTCGCAGGCCCGGTCATCGTGTTCGGCACACTCGCAAGCGTCCTCTACGGCGTGGTGCTGATGCTGGCAT
>DHMW01000034.1:0-205 GCA_002405995.1 Oscillospiraceae bacterium UBA4632 | reverse complement strand
CAAGGAAGGGGAAGGGACGATGCACCTTGCAGCGCCGCCCGCAGGCGGCGCAATCCCTAACCCCCGCGGGGCAATGCAATGCCCCCGCCCCCGCTATTCAACGGGGGGCGGGGGCGGAGGAGCGGCGGCGGCTTTAGCCGCCCCAGCCCGAACGCGCGGAGCGAGCGCGGGCGGGCGAACAGGGGCAAGCAAGCCCCCCCTTCCT
>DHMW01000113.1 GCA_002405995.1 Oscillospiraceae bacterium UBA4632 | reverse complement strand
ATCGTGCTGGCGGTGAATAAGATGGACTCCACAGGCAGGATCGACCCGGATTTTTACGAGTTTTACAATCTTGGCCTTGGCGATCCCATCGCGGTTTCCGCCGTCCACGGCCACGGCACGGGCGACCTTCTGGACGCCTGTCTTCAGTACTTCCCGCCCGAGGAGGAAGAGGACGAGGAGGACGATGTGATCAGGGTCGCCATCATCGGCAAGCCGAACGTCGGCAAGTCCTCGCTCACCAACCGCATCCTCGGCACCGAGCGCATGATCGTCAGCAACGTCGCCGGCACGACGCGCGATGCCATCGACTCATACTTTGAAAACGAGCAGGGCAAATACGTTTTCATCGATACCGCCGGTATGCGGAAAAAGTCCAGGGTCGATGATAATATCGAGCGCTACAGCGTGCTGCGCGCCACGATGGCGATCGACCGCGCGGACGTCTGCCTCATCATGATCGACGCGCAGGAGGGCGTGACCGAGCAGGATACAAAGGTCGCAGGCCTTGCGCACGAGGCGGGCAAGGCGTGCATCATCGTTGTGAACAAGTGGGATCTTGTGGAGAAGGACGGCAAGACCATGGACAAGATGACGGACGACATCCGCCGCGACCTTGCCTACATGACCTACGCGCCCATTCTCTTTATCTCGGCGGCGACGGGCCAGCGCGTGCCGCGCCTGTTCGAGATGATCAACTATGTCCATAATCAGGCGTGCATGCGCATTTCCACCGGTATGCTCAACAATGTCCTCGCCGACGCGCAGACGCGTGTGCAGCCGCCGACGGACAAGGGCAAGCGCCTGAAGATCTACTATATGACGCAGGTCGGCGTGCGTCCGCCGCATTTCGTCGTCTTCTGCAACGAACGCAAGCTCTTTCACTTCTCCTACCAGCGCTACCTCGAAAACTGCATCCGCAATGTTTTCGGACTTGAGGGTACGCCTGTCATCCTCTCCGTCCGCGAGAAGGGGGATAAGGAAGAGTGAATGGTGTGAACGTTCCTTCCACGGCTGCCGCACTGCTCCTCAGCGTGGCTGCCGCAGCCTATCTGCTCGGCTGCGTCAACGGCGCCATTGCCACATCGCATCTCTTTTACCGTGACGATGTACGCCGCCACGGCAGCGGCAACGCGGGGCTGACGAACTTTTACCGCACCTACGGCGCGAAGTGCGCCCCTGTGGTCATCGCCTTCGATATGCTCAAGGCGGCTGCCGCTGTGTGGCTGGGCGACGCCGTGCTGGACACGCTGCTCGGCTGGGGCGTGGCGGGAGAATACTATGCGGCGCTGTTCTGCGTGATCGGGCATATGTTCCCTGCGTTCTACTCCTTCAGAGGCGGCAAGGGCATTCTGTGCAGCGGCACGCTGCTGCTGCTTCTCGACTGGCGCATCGCGCTTGTCGGCTGGGGCATCTTCGCTCTGCTGTGGCTCACAACGCGCTTTGTCTCGCTCGGCTCCGTCTGCGCGGCGCTGAGCTTTCCCATCATGACGCACATCATCTTCGCCGACGGTGCGGTCACGGCGCTTTCCGCCGCTATCGCGGCGCTCGTGATCTGGGCGCACCGCGGCAACATCAGGCGGCTTCTCAGCGGAACGGAGAGTAAGTTCCGTTTCCACGTCAACGCGCCGAAGCCGGAGGAGGAAGCATGAACATCACAGTACTTGGCACCGGGGCGTGGGGCACGGCGGCAGCAATGCTGCTCACAGACAACGGGCATCGAGTCACGCTCTGGTCGCACGACGAAAAGAAGGCGGCGGCGCTTCAGCAGTCAAGGGAGAACCCTTTACTGCCAGGCGTCCGCCTTTCTGAAAGGATCACCGTCACGCATTCGCTCTCCGCGCTCGCGGAGGCGGAGATGGCGGTCTTTGCTGCGCCGTCGTTCGCGCTGCGCTCTGTTGCGCGCGAGGCTGCGCCGCACTTGAAAAAAAGCGCGCTGCTCGTGTCGCTCACGAAGGGCATCGAACGCGGCACGCACCTGCGTATGAGCGAGATCGTCACGCAGGAGTGCGGCGCTGATTTTCCGGTCATTGCGCTTTCCGGACCCTCGCACGCCGAGGAGGTGGCGCGGCGGCTCCCGACGGGCTGCGTTGCCGCCTGCGCCGACCCTGCAGCGGCGGAGACGGTGCAGCGCGTTTTCATGAACGAGGTATTCCGCGTCTATACGCACGACGATATCGTCGGTGTGGAGCTGGCAGGCGCGCTCAAAAATGTCGCGGCGCTCTGCTGCGGCATCAGCGACGGCTGCGGCATGGGCGACAATACGCGCGCGCTGCTCATTACGCGCTCGCTGAGCGAGATATCCCGTCTTGCCGAGCGCATGGGCGGGCGGAAAGAGACGCTCGCGGGGCTTGCGGGCATGGGCGACCTGATCGTAACGTGCACCTCCGTCCATTCGCGCAACCACCATGCGGGCATTCTGATCGGGCAGGGCAGGAGCGTGCAGCAGGCGATGGAGGAGGTCGGCGCGGTGGTCGAGGGCTACTACGCTGCCGCCAGTGCGCACGAGCTGGCGGCGCGCTGCGGCGTGGAGATGCCGATCTCTGCCGCAGTGTACGACGTCCTCTACGAGGGCAAGAGCGCCGCGCCGATGATCGGCGTGCTGATGAGCCGTACGCCCAAGCGCGAGAGCGACAGCAGCTGGGTATAAAAGCGCAAAAGCGAACGGAACCGCCGCTCGCTTTTGAGAAAGTTATGCTGAGGTAGTTATGGATTTGATCGGACAGATCGAGCGTTATCAGCCTTATAACGAACAGGAGATGCGGGACAGAGAGGTCATTCTTGACTGTCTGCGTACGCAGAAGGATATTTTCACGCGCGAAAACCGCCTGGTGCACATGACCGCATCGGCGTGGGTGGTGAACGAGCGCTTTGACCGTGTGCTGATGGCATATCACAATATTTACGATTCGTGGTCTTGGCTCGGCGGGCATGCCGACGGGGAGGAGGATCTGCTCGCCGTCGCGATCAAGGAGGTGCGCGAGGAGAGCGGCGTTTCCCGTGTCCGCGCCGCGGACGGCAGCATTTTCTCGCTTGAGGCGCTGACTGTGGACGGGCATGTCAAGCGGGGAGAGTACGTTTCCTCGCACCTGCATCTGAACGTGACGTACCTTCTTATCGCGGACGACACGGACGCGCTTTCCGTCAAGCCAGACGAGAACAGCGGCGTAAGGTGGTTCACGCCGGAGGACGCTGTGGAGGCGAGCAGCGAGCCGTGGTTCCGCGAGCATATCTACAAAAAGCTCAACGAAAAGCTGAAGCGGCTCCGCGCGGAGCAATGAGCCGGAAAAAAGCATAAAAAAGAAGCTCTGCCGTCCGGCAGAGCTTCGATTTCATGTTTGCCTCAGATCGCGCGGGTAACCTTACCGGAACGCAGACAGCGGGTACAAACATAGACATGGCGGGGCGTACCATTGACGATAGCCTTCACGCGCTTAACGTTGGGCTTCCAGGGGCGGTTGGAACGACGGTGAGAGTGGGAAACCTGAATACCGAACGCCACACCCTTGTCACAAAACTCGCACTTTGCCATCCGTTGCACCTCCTTGCTGTAGTCAGATCAAGGCTTGTTCATTCACAAGCAACGATTACTATACCAGATAGAAATGCAAATTGCAAGCTTTATTTTTGAAAAAACGAAAAAATTTGGTGAAAACCAGGAGGACGGAAATATGCGGCGCAGCAGGCAAAAAAGCGGAGAGCGCAGGGGCAGGTCGCACTTGTAAAAAGAAGAAAGAGCGATTATAATAAAACTGCATTATTATCACTTGTGGAGGCAGCTATGAATACCAACCGCTCCGTCCGCGTAAAGGACATTGTGGAAAAGTTCCAGATGGAGGTCATCAACAAGGGTGCGGAGTATGACACCGAGATACTGACGATCACGGACGTCAACCGTCCCGGGCTTCAGTTCATCGGTTTTTTCGATTACTTTGACCCGCGCCGCCTTCAGATCATCGGCAAGAGCGAGGTGACGTTCCTGCGCGGCTATTCGTCCGAGGAGCGGCGCAAGTGCTTTGAGGATCTGTTTTGCTATGAGATCCCGGCGCTTGTGGTCTCGCGCAATCTGGACATTTATCCCGAGTGCCTGGAGATGGCGCGCAAGCATGGGCGCACGCTGCTGCGAACGAAGTACACCTCCGTCGAGTTCAGCTCCATGACCATCGATTACCTCAACCACGCGCTCGCGCCCGTTATCACGCGCCACGGCGTGCTGATGGATGTGTACGGCGA
>DHMW01000032.1:1588-12561 GCA_002405995.1 Oscillospiraceae bacterium UBA4632 | reverse complement strand
GCGGTCTCGGCCGCGAAGAGCTTGGCCATGGCAGCGTCCATGGAGTAATCCTCGTGGTTCTGCTTCTTCATCGCGGCAGCATAAACAAGGTACTGCGCAGCCTGGGTGCGGGTGTGCATGTCGGCCAGCTGGAACTGGGTGTTCTGGAACTGGCTCAGGCGGCGGCCGAACTGGACGCGCTCCTTGGTATACTTGACAGCCTCGTTGATGGCGCCCTCGGCAAGACCCAGCGCCTGGGAGGCGATACCGATACGACCGCCGTCGAGGGTCTTCATGGCGATCTTGAAGCCTTCGCCTTCCCTGCCGAGCAGGTTCTCCTTGGGGACGACACAGTCTTCAAAGACGAGGTCGCAGGTGGAACTGCCGCGGATACCCATCTTCTTCTCGTGCTTACCGGTGGAGAAGCCGGGGAAGGTGCTCTCAACGATGAACGCAGAGATGCCGTGGTTGCCCTTGCTCTTGTCGGTCATCGCGAAGACGACGAAGGTGGAGGCAACGTTGCCGTTGGTGATGAAGCACTTGCTGCCGTTGAGGACGTAGTCGCCGTTCTCGTTCTTGACAGCGGTGGTCTGCTGGCCGGAAGCGTCGGTACCGGCGCCGGGCTCGGTCAGGCCGAACGCGCCGATCTTGCGGCCGGACAGGAGGTCAGGCAGATACTTCATCTTCTGCTCCTCGGTGCCGTTCTCGAAAATGGGAGCGCAGCACAGGGAGGTGTGGGCGGAAACGACGACCGCGGTGGTGCCGCAGACCTTGGCGAGCTCTTCCACGCACATGGCGTAGCTGAGAACATCGCCGCCGGCGCCGCCGTACTGCTTCGGGAAGTAAATGCCCATCATGCCGAGCTTTGCCATCTTTTCGACGGTCTCCATGGGGAAGCGCTCCTCCTCATCGAGCTCCTCAGCCAAAGGCTTGACTTCATTTTCTGCAAATTCGCGGTACATTTTGCGGACCAGCAGATGTTCTTTGGACAGATGGAAATCCATAGTCTTTTGCTCCTTCACTATAAAAATAATTGGATTGTCTATTTTTTCACAAATCCGTTCCGTACATGTTGTATTATAAACGCTGCATTAAGTTTTCGCAAGGGAAACTATCATTCCTTTTTGGAATTTGCCCTTTTCACCGAATTCAATTAAGGCTTTTTGTTATTTCTGCTCTTTTTATGACGGTTTTCCGTCATTTTCAGGAATCCTCATCATTCCAAAAGAGAAAGAGGAAGGCGGCTCCCACGAGCCGCCTTCCTCTTTCTTACACCGCTGCGGTGCGGTTTACTTTTTGCTGTAGTCATAGAAGCCCTTGCCGGACTTCTTGCCGAGCTGGCCGCCGCGGACCATCTTCTTCAGCAGCAGCGCGGGGCGGTACTTCGGATCGCCGGTCTCGCTGTAGAGAACGTTCATGATGGCAAGGCAGACGTCCAGACCGATGAAATCGCCGAGGGCGAGGGGGCCCATGGGATGGTTCGCGCCGAGCATCATGGCCTTATCGATGTCCTCGACGGAGGCGACGCCGGTCTCGACCAGGCCGATCGCCTCGTTGATCATCGGGATGAGGATCTTGTTGACGACGAAGCCCGGAGCCTCGGCGACCTCGACCGGCTCCTTGCCGATCTCCTTGGAGAGGTTGTAGATGAAGTCGAAGGTCTCCTGCGTGGTGTTGGCGCCGCGGATGACCTCAACGAGCTTCATGCTGGGCACGGGGTTGAAAAAGTGCATACCGATGACAGGGTGCTTCAGGCCAAGCCCCATCTCGGTGACGGACAGAGACGAGGTGTTGGTGGCGAAAACGGTGCTCTCCTTGCACATCTCGTCCAGCTCGCCGAGCAGCTCGCGCTTGGTGCCCATCTCCTCCTTGACGCACTCGATGACGAGGTCGGCGTCGGCGGCGGCAGACTTCTCCTCGACGAGGATGTTGGCAAGGATGGCTTCCTTGGCTTCCTCGGTCATCTTGCCCTTTTCCACGCGCTTCTGAAGAGAGGCGGCGAGCTTATCCTTGTGGCGCTGGGCGGAAGCGACGCTGGAAGCGTACATCAGGGCGGTGTGGCCCTTGGCCGCGAAGACCTGGGCGATGCCGCTGCCCATGGTACCGGCGCCGAAAACTGCAACTTTCATTGTATGTATCCTCCTACAATTTGATATATGAAGTTTATGGGATCACTGATTGGTAAAGGGTTCGTGCCTGCGTTTTTCGAGGAAGGCGCCCATGCCCTCCTGCTGGTCGGCAGTCTGGAAGCAGGAGCCAAACGCCTTCTCCTCCACGACAACGGCGTCGTCCATGCCAAGCTCCAGCCCCTCGTTTATCGCCTTCTTCGCCGCGCGCACGGCGATCGGCGCGTTGGCTGCGATCTGGCTTGCGAGCTTTTCCGCCGCGGCGTACAGCTCTCCGAGCGGATAGACGGCGTTCACAAGGCCGGCGCGCAGCGCCTCATCCGCCTTGATGTTGCGCGCGGTGTAGATCATCTGCTTTGCCATGCCGGGGCCGACCAGGCGCGCCAGACGCTGTGTGCCGCCGAAGCCCGGCGTGATGCCAAGGCCCGTTTCCGGCTGGCCGAACACAGCGGTATCGGAGCAGATGCGGAAATCGCAGCTCATGGCGAGCTCGCAGCCGCCGCCGAGCGCGTAGCCGCCGACTGCGGCGATGGTGGGGATGGGCAGCGTTTCCAGCCTGCGCATCACGTCGTTGCCCTGCTTGCCGAAGGCCTCGCCCTCCGCTTTGCTGAGCCCCTTCATCTGCGCGATGTCCGCGCCGGCAACAAAGGACTTCTCCCCCGCGCCGCGGACGATCAGGCAGCGGATCTCGCTCAGGTCGATGGCGTCGAGCGCCGCGTCAAGGTCAGCCAGCACCTGCGTGTTGAGTGCGTTGAGCGCCTTCTCACGATCAACGGTCAGCCAGGCGATATTGCCCTTGGGCTCATATTTCACAAAAGACATAAATGCCTCCTCCTGTCTTTCCTTTTTCCCTGAGTGTATTATATGGTGCGTCACGCGCATTTGCAAGAGAAAAATCACTTTTTTCAAAAAACTTTCACATTTCCCCACCAGCTCTGCAAGAAATGTTGCAATTTTAACGATCTCCGCGAAAATGCAGCAGAACTTGTGTAAAAATTTCCGTTTTGACTTGTTTCCGCCATGAATTTCGGCTATGATAGGCTTTGATTTTATGAAAACGAGGCTGTTTTGGATATGCGAATGCGCAAGAAAAAGAATCTGCTCCCCCGCATGGAACGGTGCGGGGCGTATCAAATCAAGGACCCCTACGAGCACAGGGGGCATTGGCGCGAGCTGATGCCCGGGGCAAAGGAGCTGCGCGTGGAGCTGGGCTGCGGCAAGGGGCGCTTCACCGCCGGAACGGCGGCGGCCGAGCCGGATGTGCTGCTCATCGCGGTTGAAAAGGTGCCCGACGCGATGGTCGTTGCGATGGAGCGCGCCGCGCGGGAGGAGCTGCACAACGTCTTTTTCATCGACATCGACGCCGACCAGCTCTCCGAGATCTTCGGCGAGGGCGAGATCGACCGCATCTACATCAACTTCTGCGACCCCTGGCCGCCCAAACGGCAGGCCAAGCGCCGCCTGACGCACGGCAACTTCCTGAAGCTCTACCGCAAGGTGCTCAAGGAAAATGGCCAGATCCACTTCAAGACCGACAACGACGCGCTGTTTGAGTGGTCCCTCGAGGAGATCCCGCAGTTCGGCTTCTCGCTCTCCGAGGTCACGCGCGACCTGCACGGAAGCGGTCCATGCGGCGTGATGACCGACTACGAGGCGAAATTCTACGCCGAGGGCAAGAGCATCAACCGCTGCGTCGCCGCGATGCAGCCGTGGGAGGAGCCGGCGGATGCAGAGACGCCCGCCGCGCCGGAGGCAGAATAAACCGGCAAAACGAAAAAAGCATCTCCGATAGCCGGAGATGCTTTTCTTTTTGCAGCTTTTTTCGCTTTACAGCAGGCCCTGCAGCAGGATAACGATGATCAAAAACGGCAGCACCCACTGGAAGTACGGCTTGAGCTTGGGCGAGAGCTTCAGCCCCGCGCCCCGGTTCGCCTCGGCAAGATACCTGTCGAAGCCCCAGCCCCACTTCGTCACGCAGAACAGCAGATACACGAGCGACCCGATGGGCAGCAGGAGGTTGCTGACGAGGAAATCCTCGCTGTCGAGCACGTCCTTGCCGGGCAGGGGGTGAAAATCGCTCCAGATGTTGTAGCCGAGCACGCACGGCAGGCTCAGCACCGCCAGCAGCGCGCCGTTGATGAGCACCGCCTTCCTGCGGCTCCAGCCGAACGTATCCATACAGACGGCAAGGATATTCTCAAACACCGCCAGCACGGTGGAAAGGCTCGCAAACATCATGAACAGGAAGAACAGCGCGCCCCAGAAGCGGCCGCCCGCCATGTTGACGAACACCTGCGGCAGCGTGACGAACAGCAGCGACGGGCCGTTGTCCGGCGTTACGCCGAAGGTGAAGCACGCAGGGAAGATGATGGTGCCGGCCATCAGCGCCACAAAGGTATCGAGCGCGCAGATGCGCACCGCCTCGCCGGTGAGCGCGTGATCGTCGGACATATAGCTGCCGAAGATCTCCATCGCCGCAATGCCGAGCGAGAGCGTGAAGAACGCCTGGTTCATCGCGTCGGTGATGAGACTGCCGAAGCCGTTTTCACGGATGGAATCCATCGAGGGCAGCAGGTAGAACTTCATGCCCTCCGCCGCGCCGGACAGCGTCAGGCTGTGCGCGGCGAGCACAAGGATGAGCAGCAGCAGCGCCAGCATCATGAACTTGGACACGCGCTCCAGCCCCTTTTGCAGCCCGAACGAGCAGACCAGGAAGCCCGCGATCACGATAGCGACAGCCAGGATTCCCATCTCCGCCGGGTTCGACAGGAGCTGCCCGAACACCGCCGAGGCATCCTCCGCCGGCATCCCGTGGTAAAACGTGCCGGACGCAAAGCGCCAAAAATAGCTGACCATCCAGCCGGAAACGGTGGTGTAGTACATCATCAGCAGGTAGCAGCCGAGCAGGCAGAACCAGCCGTGGATATGCCACTTGGATCTCGGCTTTTCCAGCGTCCTGTAGGCGAGCACCGCGCTCTTGCGGCTCGCGCGGCCAACCGCCAGCTCCATCGTCAGCACGGGAACGCCCATGATGAGCAGGCACAAAAGATAGAACAGGACGAAATAGCCGCCGCCGTTCTTGCCCGTGATATAGGGGAAGCGCCACACGTTGCCGATACCAATAGCGCAGCCCGCGCTCACCAGCAGAAAGCCGAGGCGCGAGCGGAAGGATTCTCTCTTCATTTTCTCCAACCTCATTTACAAAAGATGTACTTATCTTAATGCAAAGATTTGCACTTTACAAGGGCGCATTCTCCATGTTAAAATAAGAAAAACTTATGTTAGGAGCCCGCTCATGAACCGAAACCAGCTGAAATATTTTGTGGCGGCGGCGGAGCACCGCAGCTTTACCAGGGCGGCGGAGCAGTATTACATCTCCCAGACTGCCGTCACGCAGCAGATCCGGCTGCTGGAGGAATCGCTCGGCTGCGCGCTCTTCGACCGCAGCACGCGCCCCGTGAGCCTGACGAGCGCAGGCAGCGCCTTCCTGCAGGACGCGCGCGCGATCTTAGAGCGCATGAGCCGCGCGCAGGAGCGCGTGCACGACGCCTCCACGGGTCTGACCGGCACACTGCGCGTGGGCTACGTGCGCGGCTACGAGCGCAGCGACCTCTCGGTGCTGATGCGGCGCTTCCACCAGCAGAACCGCAACGTGCTCGTCACCTTCTACCGCTGCTCGACCGATATGCTGGCGGCGGGGCTGCTGCATCAGGAATACGATGTGATCTTCACGTGGGACTCAACGAACCTTAAAACGCAGGAGGGGGTATCGTTCCAGAGCATCGAGCGGGCGCGGCTGGTCGTGGCGCTCTACGCAGCCCATCCGCTCGCCCAGCGCAGCCGCCTGAGCCGCCAGGAGCTGCGCGGCGAGAGCATCCTCTACATGTCGCCCGACGCCGCCGCAGATTCCTACGGCGACACCTTTTTCATGCAGCTCTACCGCGACGCCGGCTACAAGCCCAACATCCTTTTCCGCTCCGCCGACACCGAGAGCGTGCTCATGATGGTCGCGGCGGAGGAGGGGATCTCCATCCTGCCCGACTACTGCACCGATAAGCTCTACAACGCCGACAACCTTGTCTTTGTCCCGCTCACCGGCGAAGGCGAGGAGGAGGAGATCATCGCCGCCTGGCAGCAGGGCAGCGCAAATCCCGCGCTGCCGCGCTTTCTGAACCTGCTGCGCGCCTCCCTGCCGCTGCGCGGCGAAAAGGGCTGAGGCTTTACGCCTCCTGCGCCAATGCGACCGCGTCGGACACAAGCGCAACAACGTCGGACACCGCATCGTCGAACAGGTGCAGATAGACCGTGCTCGTCACGGACGTGGAGCTGTGCCCCAGCGCGCGCGAGATGCTCAGCAGCGGCGCGTTGCGGCTGTTGGCAACGCTGGCAAAGCTGTGGCGCAGCCCATGCAGCGAGATCGGCGGCAGGCCCCGCGCAGAGATGAACTGCGCGATGCGCTGGCAGAGGACGTCCGGCTGGCAGGGTCTGCCGTTTTCCGTTGCAACAACATAGCCCTCCGCGTTCCAGTCCGCCCGGCCGGCGCGCCGGCGCTCCCACTCGTCCCGCAGGCGCGCCAGCAGCGCCTCCAGATCGCCGTTGCCGCAAAACGACAGCTTCCGCTCCGAGGCGCAGGACTTCGGCGCCTTTTCCAGCGCCTGCCCGCCCACAGCGGTGCGCACCTCGCGCACGGTCAGCACGCCTGCGTCCAGATCCACGTTCCTCCACTTCAGCCCGCAGATCTCGCTGCGCCGCAGCCCGAGATACCCTGCAAGCTTGAACACCACCTCCAGCGCGTCGCCCTCGCTGGCACGGAACAGCCGCGCCAGCTGCGCGGGATCGTAATAGCGGTGCTCCGGCTTTTCGCGCGCCGGCGGCGTGACAAGGCGCGTCACATTGCTCTCTGCCCGCCCCTGCCGCACAGCCGCCTCCAGCGCCGTGTGCAGCAGCACATGGTGCTTGCGGATGGTGTTGTTCCCCAGCCCCTTGCGGCGCAGCTGCCCGTAATACTGCTGCACGCACGCGGCGCTCAGCTCCCGCACGCGCACCGTGCCGAGCGCCGGGATCAGATGCGCGTACACGATGCTCTCATAGCCGTGCAGCGTCGTCTTTTCGCAGCCGGGCGCCGCCAGCTCCTCCAGCCAGTAGCGCAGCCACTCCCCCAGCGTCAGCTCCGTCTGCACTCCGCCGGGCGACGCGCGCAGCTGCGCCTGCGCCGCCTCTGCCTGCTGCATCGTTGCGAAGGTCCGGGTGCGCCGCACGCGCCTGCCGTTCTCCTCGGCGTAGAAGCTGATATAGAAAAGCTTCTTTTTATCGTCGTAGGCAAGATTTTTCTTCAGTGTTTTTCTCATCGGTATATTCCTTCCTTTCCCTCTACCGTATTTCCCCTCCGCGCTGCGGAAAAGGAAAAACGCCGCTGCGAACCGAACATTCGCAGCGGCGTTTCTTTATGGATCAGTCAGACTCAGGCGTTCTTCGCGATCTCGGCGAGCTTGGCGAAGGCAGCGGGATCGTTGATCGCCATTTCACTGAGCATCTTGCGGTTGATCTCGATGCCGGCGGTCTTGAGACCGTGCATGAAGGTGGAGTAGTTCATGCCGTTGAGCTTGCAGGCGGCAGAGATGCGGGTAATCCACAGGGAGCGGAAGTCTCTCTTCTTCAGGCGGCGGCCGACATAAGCGTAGGTCAGGGACTTCATGACCTGCTCGTTGGCCATCTTGAAGTGGCGGGATTTATTGCCCCAGTAGCCCTTGGCGAGCTTGAGGGTCTTGTTTCTTCTCTTGCGCGTCATCATCGCGCCCTTAACACGTGCCATATTGTATAAGCCTCCTTAAAGCGTATCGTTGTAAATTATTTGTAGGGGATCATCTTGCGGATGGTGCTGGCAGTGGTCTTGTCAGCATAGCCGCCCTGACGCAGGCGGCGGGTACGCTTGGTGGGCTTCTTGGTCAGGATGTGGCTCTTGAAGGCCTTGGCGACCTTGACCTTGCCGGTCTTGGTCAGGTTGAATCTCTTCTTGGAACCGCTATGGGTTTTCAGCTTGGGCATAGTAGTTACTCCTTTTCGTATTTGTAGTTGCGTGGGGCTTACTTTCCCGCCTTTGGGGAAAGGAAGATCGACATGCTGCGGCCCTCCATCTTGGGCTCCTTATCGAGGTTGGCGACGTCGGCAGCAGCCTCTGCAAAGCGCAAGAGCAGATCGCGGCCGATGTCCGTATGCGCCATCTCGCGCCCGCGGAAGCGGACAGAGACCTTGACACGGTTGCCGTCGGCGACAAATTTCTGGGCGTTTTTGAGCTTGGTGTTGAAATCGCCCACGTCGATCCCCGGGGACATGCGCACTTCCTTGATCTCGACAATGCGCTGGTTCTTTCTGGCTTCCTTCTCGCGCTTGCCCTGCTCAAAGCGGAACTTGCCGTAGTCCATGAGACGGCACACAGGCGGGTTTGCCTGCGGCGAGATCTTGACAAGGTCAAGCCCCTGTTCGTCGGCGATGTGCTGCGCCTGCGCGGCGGACATGATGCCGAGCTGCTCGCCGGTCGCGCTGATCAGGCGGATCTCGCTGTCCCGGATCTCCTCATTGATCTGATGCACGTTGCTGCTAATACCGAAGCACCTCCATTTTTCGATTTTTCAGATGGATACAAACAAAAAACGGACGCAGCATCCTGCACCCGTACCATAGACACAAAAAGCCCGAAGGCTGTGTTTTCCATGATTGACCCCTTCGCTTTGCTGGGGGTGAGAACGGATGCTGCCGCTCTTCTTTGTTTTGCGTTAAGAGTATATCCTCTTCCGCCGCATTTGTCAATCAAAATTTGCGGAATGCGCAAAAAATATTCTGGTATATTTTTGCTCCGGCACGTCAACACTATGGGCGCAGGCAGTCTCATACGGAAAGGAGGCGCAGAGCATGAAGGAACGCAGCAAGCAGAACACCAACAATCAGGACCAGAACAATAACCAGAACCAGGAGCAGAACAGCAGCCAGAACAAGAACAACCGCTGAAGCGGCCGTACTCACCGCGAAAGGGCTCCGGGACGTGTCCCGGAGCCCTTTCGCGCGCTTTGCGGCGCGGGGCTTGCGCTTTTTCCGTTTCTGCGGTATAATCCAAGCAGTCCCGGCGGCTGCCGCCGCACGGAAAGGAGTCTCATGCTGGAATCGATCTCTCTCTGGCTGCACGAAACAGCGGCGGGCAAAGCGCTGCTGACGATGCTCATCTCGATGCTCCCCGTCGTGGAGCTGCGCGGCGGCCTGCCCGCGGGCGTTGCGATGGGGCTGCCGATCTCCGTGGCGTTCGCCGCGTCGCTTATCGGCAACATGATCCCCGTGCCGTTCGTCATTTTATTCGTCCGCCCGCTGTTCAAATGGGTGCGCTTACATATCCCGAAGCTCGGGGGCCTGATCTCGCGGCTCGAAGCGCGCGCCGAGGCGAAGAGCGCCGACGTTCTCCGCTATCAGACGTGGGGGCTTTTGATTTTCGTCGCCATCCCGCTGCCGGGCACCGGCGCATGGACGGGCGCGCTGATCGCGGCGGTGCTCAACATGCGCTTAAAGCGTGCCGTGCCGGTCATCTTCCTCGGCGTCGTCATCGCGGGCTGCATCATCACGCTGCTGACACACGGGGTCACTCTTTTGTTCTGATTAAAAAGAGCGCACAGGCGCTCTTTTTATTTTTTTCGAAGCTGCAACCTTTTTGCAACGACTTACGTCTAAAGTCATGTTATCATCCATATCGCCGCAGGCTCTGCGGCAAGCATCGGAAAGGAGAACCCTATATGAAAACACATCTTCTGCGCGGTCTCGCCGCCGCGCTGACCCTCGCGCTGCTGCTGACCGCCTGCGGGCAGAAGCCGGATGACGCAAACGACACGCCGCCCGACGCGCAGGCCGGGGACCTTTACGCCGGCTTTTTCAGCGGCGGCGTCACCGTGACGGCGAATCTCATCAACACCGGCGCCGAGGCGACGACCGCCTCGTTCCGCGCGCCTAACGTCTACGCCGCCAAGGGCGTTGACGGCTCGGACATGGACTGGACGGTCACGCATTTCGCGCTGCTCGATCTGGACGGCGACGGCACGGACGAGCTGGTACTGGACATCGACTTCAGCGGCGATGAGGAATACGTCATCCTCGCCTGCTATGACGGCGCGCTTTACGCCAATCAGGTCGTCTACCGCGGCTTCCTGCTGCCGAAGGCCGACGGCACGTTCGAATGGTCGAACGGCGCCTTCGACAACGGCGCGTCCCGCGCCCGCTTTGAAAACGGCGTGCTGATCTATGACGACTTTGCTGCCATGTCCGAAGGCGGTGACGGAAATGCCGTCTATACGCTGAACGGCGAGAGCGTCGATGAAGCCGCGTACAACGCGCTTCTCGACGAGCAATCCGCCAAGGCAGACCTTGCGTGGACAGAGTTCTCTGTCGATGCAGTGAATGCCGCGCTGGCGGGATAAGCGCCTCCCCGCGCGCCGTTGGGAAAACCGCGCCCTCTGCCCGGCGCAAAAAAGGAGCACCCGCGAGGGTGCTCCTTTTTTATTCCACCGTGACAGACTTCGCCAGATTTCTCGGTTTATCGATATCGCACCCGCGCTGGAGCGCGATATAATACGCCAAAAGCTGCAGCGGTACCACGCCGAGCGACGGCAGCAGCAGCTGCGCCGTGTCGGGGATGGTGAGCACATTGTCCACGGTCTTTTTCATCTCCCCGCAGTGGCTCGCGGTCGTCAGCGCCAGCACGTCCGCGCCGCGCGCCTTGACCTCGACCACGTTGCTCATGGCCTTGTCGAAAAGCGGGGCGTAGGTGCCGAGCGCGATGACGAGCGTGCCGTCCTCGATCAGCGAGATCGTGCCGTGCTTGAGCTCGCCGGA
>DHMW01000032.1:0-1506 GCA_002405995.1 Oscillospiraceae bacterium UBA4632 | reverse complement strand
ATCTCCTTGAGCTTGAGCGAGCCCTCAAGGCCGAGCGCATAGTCTAAGTTACGGCCGATGAAGAAGACGGAGTTGTGGTTGAAGTACTGGGAAGCGTACTTGGGGATGGCCTCGCAGCTCTCGCTCGCGAGGAACTGCTCCATCTTCTCCGGCAGCTTCTGAAGCTCCGCAACAGCCTCATCATATTCTTCCTTTTTCACCGTGCCGAGCGTCTCGCCAAAGGCAAGGCCGATCATGTCGAGCACCGCGAGCTGCGTGGAGTAGGCCTTCGTCGTCGCGACGGCGATCTCGGGCCCAGCCCAGGTGTAGAGCACGTCGTCCGATTCGCGCGCGATGGACGAACCGACCACATTGACGATGGAAAGGATGTAGCCACCGCGCTTTTTCGCCTCGCGCAGCGCGGCCATGGTGTCGAGCGTTTCGCCCGACTGGGAGATCACGATAACGAGCGACTTGTCGTCCACGATGGGGTCGCTGTAGCGGAACTCGGACGCGAGCACGACCTCGACATTGCGGCGCAGCAGGTGCTCGAGGTTATACTTGCCGATCATGCCGACATGGTACGAAGATCCGCAGGCGACGATAAAGATGCGGGTAAATTCGCGCATCTTCTCGACAGGGAGCTTGAGATCGTCGAAGACGACCTTGCCGTCCTTGATGCGCGGGGAGATGGCGCGGCGCAGCGCCTCGGGCTGCTCCATGATCTCCTTGAGCATGAAGTGCTGGTAGCCTCCCTTTTCCGCGGCGGAAACCTCCCAGTCGACGGTGAAGTGCTTCTTTTCGACTCTCTGCCCGAGCGCGTCGTAGACCTCGATGCCGTCGCGCGTCAGCACGGCGACCTCGCCGTCCTCCATATACGCGACATCGCGCGTGTGCTTGATGATGGCCGTCACGTCGGAGGCGAGGAAGTTGCAGCCCTCGCCGTAGCCGAGCAGCAGCGGCGCGTCCTTGCGCGCGGCGATGATGCGGTCGGGGCAGTCGGTGCAGAGCATACCGAGCGCGTATGCGCCCTCGATGCGGCGCAGCACACGGCCCACGGCCTCTAAAAAGTCGTGGCACTCGTTGTAGTAGAATTCCAGCAGCTGCGCCACGACCTCGGTATCGGTCTCGGACTTGAACCGGATGCCCTGACCGATCAGGAATTCCTTGATCTCGACGTAGTTTTCGATGATGCCATTGTGGATGACGGCGAACTTGCCGTCTTCGCTCACGTGGGGGTGGGAGTTGACGATGTTCGGCGCGCCGTGCGTCGCCCAGCGGGTGTGGCCGAGGCCGATGCAGCCCTCCAGGTCCGCGCCGCCGTGGATCTGCTCGCTAAGGACCTTGAGCCGGCCCACGGCTTTTTCGACCTGCAGCTTTCCCTGCGCCGAGATGACGGCCACGCCCGCGGAGTCATACCCGCGGTATTCCAAATGTGCCAGCCCATCCAGCAGAATGGGGGCCGCCTGTTCCTGACCAATGAATCCAACGATTCCACACATATAAGTACATTCTCCTTTTGATGAT
>DHMW01000118.1:1870-2577 GCA_002405995.1 Oscillospiraceae bacterium UBA4632 | reverse complement strand
TCGCCGAAGCAGATGGCCTTGGCCGCGATGATGTGCTCAAGCGGGCCGCCCTGGGTGCCGGGGAACACGGCGGAGTCGATCTTCTTGGCGAGGTTGATGGTCTCCATCTCGCCGGTCTCGATGTTCTTCTTGGTGATCTCGTTCTTGCAGAGGATCAGACCGCCGCGGGGACCGCGGAGGGTCTTATGCGTGGTGGAGGTGACCACGTCGGCATAGGGCACGGGGTTCATGTGGACGCCCGCGGCGACGAGGCCGGCGATGTGCGCCATATCGACCATGAGGTACGCGCCGACGGAATCGGCGATCTCACGGAACTTGGCGAAGTCGATCTTGCGGGGATAGGCGGAGGCGCCCGCGAGGATCATCTTGGGCTTGCACTCCTGCGCGATGCGGTAGAGCTCGTCGTAGTCGATCTGCTCGGTCTCATCGTTGAGGGAGTAGGGGACCTGATGGAAATACTGGCCGGAGATGTTGACCGGGCTGCCGTGGGACAGGTGACCGCCGTGGGCGAGGTTCATGCCCATGTAGGTGTCGCCGGGCTGGAGCATCGCCTTGAACGCGGCAAGGTTCGCGCTCGCGCCGGAGTGGGGCTGGACGTTCGCGTGCTCGGCGCCGAAGAGCTTGCAGGCGCGCTGACGGGCGATCTCCTCGGTCTCGTCGACGCAGTAGCAGCCGCCGTAGTAGCGCTTGCCGGGATAGCCCTCGGC
>DHMW01000118.1:670-1786 GCA_002405995.1 Oscillospiraceae bacterium UBA4632 | reverse complement strand
CATAACGGCGGGGGAGACGATGTTCTCCGAGGCGATCAGCTCGATGTTGCGCTGCTCGCGGTGGTACTCGTTCTCGATGGTCGCGCCGACCTCGGGGTCGTACTGGGACAGGTAAGCCATGGTTTCCTTGATCATGATGAAAGTTCCTCCTCTTTAATGATGACCGGAAATGTTGTGCAGACGGGCGGCGCGCGGGCCGGCCCATTTGTCGTCCTATTTTGTAGGATAGCAAAAAAAGCGCCGCACTGTCAAGAAAAAAGCCGCGCCGCGCCCGCGTGTTTTGTAAGAAATAAACGCGCCCTCGCCTTAAAAAAGAAAATTCGCGGAAAAACCGCGCTTTCCCGTGTGAAATTGCTTGACGATGGGCAGAGAGTTTGCTATTCTATATATGTATTTTTACACAAAAATACGCTTTGGCAGAGTAGGAAGTCATGTGTTTGCGCCCAACGGGCGCGCAGTGCCGCCGGGACGGGAAGTTGCCCGGCGGACGAAAAACCCCGGTTTGCAGTATGGCTTTCGCATTCCGCTCGCCACTCCAGAAGAGACATGAGACCTCTTTTCTGCGTGGCTCCTGCCGTAAGGGGAGGGGGGTCATCTGTGCCCTCTCCAAGCTGCCACGCTCCGCGCGGGATAATGAACGCCCGCGGCGGAAGCTCAAACTGTTTGAGGAGGAATCGTCTCATGTCGTCCACATCCATCGTTCTCTGCATGGCCGCCTGCCTGGTCGGGCTGGTCGCCGCGCTCATCGTCGTCAACCGCTTCGGCTCCATGTCCACGCGCAAGCTGGTGGTCATCGCCATGATGGTCGCCGTCTACGTCGTGCTCAACACCGTCGGCACGATCCGCCTCGGCTGGATCAACATTTCCGTTTCCGCCCTGCCCATCATCGTCGGCGCTCTGCTCTACGGTCCGGGCGGCGGGCTGATGGTCGGTCTGGTCGGCGCCTTTCTCGGCCAGCTGATGACTTACGGCGTCACCGCGACCACCGTGCTGTGGATCATTCCCCCGGCGGTGCGCGGCCTGCTCATCGGTCTGTACGCCAAGCGCTGCGGCTATGCGCTCTCGCGCAGGCAGCTCGTCGGCGTGCTGATCGTCACCTCGCTCGTCGTCACGCTT
>DHMW01000118.1:0-531 GCA_002405995.1 Oscillospiraceae bacterium UBA4632 | reverse complement strand
TCCGGCGCGGTCACCGCGGTCGCCATGGCCTTCGTCACCCCGCCGGTGCTCGATATGCTCAAGCGCTCCCTGCGCGCCGCGCAGAGGGCTTGACCCCTTTCCCGCGCAGCCCCAAATTCAGTTTTGTAAGGAGGACCTGTTATGTACGGAAGCAAGATGAAGTCGGAGGAGACCGATCATCTGTTTGAAGCCATTCTCTCGCTCAAGGACCTTGAGGAGTGCTATCGCTTCTTCGACGATCTGTGCACCTTCAGCGAGATCCAGGCCATGACCCAGCGCCTGCAGGTCGCCGAAATGCTGGAGGCGGGCAATACCTTCTCCCAGATCTCCAAGGAGATCGGCGTGTCCTCCGCCACCATCACGCGCGTCAACAAGTGCATCAGCTACGGCGCGGACGGCTACAAGATCGTTCTCAAGCGCATGAAGGAGAAGCACGCGCACGAATAAGGCTTTCCATACCGCATCTGCCCCTGCCGAACGGCAGGGGCGTTCTTCCTTTTTGCCGCTTTCACTAATTAGCAGAGCAGTAAA
>DHMW01000083.1:16878-31163 GCA_002405995.1 Oscillospiraceae bacterium UBA4632 | reverse complement strand
TGCGAAAATAAGGCAGACGCAACCTCAGGTTGACAAAAAGAAACGCCCGGTTGGTGGCGTTTTGTCCTGCTTTCCTGCTATGCTTTTCCCGCAGGGGCGCAGTGCACGGCGTCGAACGCAGCAACATTTCCCCAAGGAGGAACCATTCATGGAACTATATGAAAAGCTCTATGAGCTGCGCCGCGCAAGCGGCATGTCGCAGGAGGAGCTGGCGGAAAAGCTCGGCGTATCGCGCCAGGCCGTTTCAAAATGGGAGGGCGGCGGTGCGCAGCCGGAGCTGCAAAAGCTCATTGAGCTGAGCAAGCTCTACAACGTCTCCGTTGATGAGCTGCTCAGTCTGGAGCACGCAAAAAGTCAGCAAGATGCTGCCGAAGCGGCAGTACCAAACAATGCCGAAATCACTCTCGCGGAAAAGCTAGGCTTTCGCGACTTCTGCGCGCAGCATAAGCGCGCCATCGGCGGTGCGGCCGTAGCGCTCGCCGCGCTCATCGCCGTCGGCGTGCATTACAATGACCGCATCAACACGCTCAGCACGCAGGTAAATGACCTTCGCAGCCAGCTCTACAACGTGCAGAACAGCCTCTCGAACCAGATCGCGGGCATCAGCAATAACGTCTCGGACATTCTGGAGCGCGAGTCGAGCCTGCTCTCGCAGTACAGCTATGAGGTCAAGCGCGTTGACCTCAAAAAGCAGGAGTGTACGCTCGCCTTTTCGCTTCTGCCGAAGACGCTCGACGAGGAAACGCTCGTCAGCATCGGTCTTATCGACCAGGGCAATTCCTCGCCGCTCGACAGCTACCGGCAGGGCTACTCCGCCGGGCTTGCACAGGACGGCTTCGGGTATCTGCGCGGCGACGTGACGCTGCCGCTGAGCGACGAGCTTGACGTCAGCGTTTACTTCAAGCGGCACGGCGAGACGCAGTCGGAAGAGCTTGGCAAGATCAACGATCTCAAGGCCGCTTATCTGCCGCAGGTCTATGATCTCATCGTCCCCACTTCCTACGAGCGCAGAACCGGCGAAGCGTGGCAATACAGCCTTGCCGCCAATCCCGATACCGTTCTCGGCAGTATTTCGCTCGGCGCGCTGTCCGGTACGCCCATCCGCAGCGCATATCTTGAGTACACGCGCGCGGATCAGCCGCTCAAGCGCGTGCCGCTTGACGCATTGTGCAGCGACGGCAGCGCCGTCACCTACGTCGGCGGCGGCACCGCCGAGGCCGAAGCCTTCCCGGATGGCACTGCATACTACGATCTCTCCACCGCCTCCGGCGATGAGCCGATCTCCTTTTCCCTTTCGCTTGAAGAAACGCCGCTCGTCTGCGAGCTTGTCATCGACCTCGCGGACGGCACTGCTATGCGCGCCCGCCTGTTTCAGGCGCGCGCCATCGCCGGCGGCGACAGCTATGAGGAAACAAATTATCTTGACCTGAGCCGCAGTGAGCCGCTCCCCTTCATCGTCGAATACCCTGACGGGCAAGACTGAGCATTCTTCCCCCCCCATACAGAAAAAAGCAGCTCTGCCGTAGCAGAGCTGCTTTCCTTTTGTGATCAAGATTAGCCCAGACCGAACTTCTTGTTGAACTTGGCGACGCGGCCGCCGGTATCGACCAGCTTCTGCTTGCCAGTGAAGAAGGGGTGACACTTAGAGCACACTTCCACCTTGATATTCTGCTTGGTGGAACCTGTCTCAATCACATTACCGCAGGCGCAAGTAATAGTAGTCTGCTGATAATTGGGATGGATTCCTTCCTTCATTGCTCGTGTTCACCTCTTTCCGATCCAAATGTGCTTTGTCAAAAAGCCAAAAAGGATGATATCACGCTTTTCCCCAAAATGCAAGTACATTTTTTGCCTTTTGCCGATTTTGCACATTTCTCCTGTCCGCTGCGCTGCGCGCCGGAGCGTTCCATGCCGTTTTCGACTGAATTTAATGAGGAACGCCCTCTTTACTTCTGCCAGCGCCCGGCATATAATGAGGTCTCCACGGCGCGCCGCGCCGCACGAACAGCAAAGGAAGCGCAGACAGATGGCAAACTCACAATACCTGCGGGGACTGCGCGACGGTCTCCCCATCGGACTCGGCTATTTCGCGGTGAGCTTCGGGCTCGGCATCTCCTGCCGCGCGGCGGGGCTCAGCGCAGTGCAGAGCTTTTTTCTCAGCCTGCTCAACAACGCCTCCGCCGGTGAATACGGCGGCATCACCGTCATCGCGGCGGATTCCGGCTTCCTCGTGATGGCGCTGATGATGCTGGTCGTCAACGCGCGCTACATGCTCATGAGCTGCGCGCTCAGCCAGCGCCTCTCGCCCGATACGCCGCTTGGCTGGCGCATGCTCATCGGCTTCGACCTGACGGACGAGCTGTTTGCCATCGCCATTGCCCGCCCGGGAAACCTTGAGGTCTGGTACTATTTCGGCGCGATGTGCGCCGCCATGCCCTGCTGGAGCGCCGGCACGGCGCTCGGCGTGCTCGCCGGCAGCATCATGCCCGAGTGGGCTGTGAGCGGCTGCTCGGTGATGCTCTACGGCATGTTCATCGCCATCATCGTCCCTGCGGGCAGGCAGAACCGCGTGGTGCTCGGCTGCATCGCCGCGAGCTTCCTGTGCTCATACCTTGCAAGCGTCCTGCCCCTTACGCGCGGCCTTTCCGAGGGTATGCGCATCCTGATCCTCACGGTCGTCATCGCTGCGGCTGCCGCCGTTCTGTTCCCGCACAAGGAGGATGATCTCGTCGCATGAAAACGTATCTCTATATTTTCGTGATGGCGCTCACGACCTACCTCATCCGCGTCCTGCCGCTCACGCTCATCCGCGGCCGCATCAAAAGCGCGTTTCTGCGCTCATTTCTCTACTATGTGCCGTATGTCACGCTGGCGGTGATGACCTTCCCCGCCATCATGCACGCCACGCAGTCGCCCCTCGCGGGCGCGGCGGCGATGGCGGCCGGCGTTGTGTGCGCATGGCTCGGGCTGGGGCTTCTGCCCGTGTCGCTGCTGTGCTGCGCGACGGTCATCGTCCTGGAAGCTTTCATCGTATAATGCCGGCGATTTTGCAAAAAGAGGCATCCGTTTGAGAACGGATGCCTCTTTTGCGCTTTGTTTTCCCCGCGCGATGCTCAGAGCCGCGCTTCCTCTCCCACGGCAAGGAAGTAGAGCACCCGCTCTTTAACGGGCTTCTCCGTCACGCGCGCAAGCGCCAGCGAGTACGCCTCAAGCTGCGGGCGGTAGCGCTCGGCGCGCTCGCCCACCTCCGCGCGCGTGATGCGGTCAGTCTTGAAATCCACGATCACGAGCGCGCCGTCCTCTTCAAAAAAGCAGTCCGCCACGCCCTGCAAAAGCACTGCATCGCCGGAGTCCACAGCGAAAAAATCGCGCGCGGGCCGCAGCAGCGAAAAGCGGTACTCGCGCTCCACGCGCCCGCTTGCGCGGATGCGCGCAGCGAGCGGGCTGCGCAGGAACCGCACGAGCGCATTCACGTCCACGGCCTCTGCCTGCTCGTCGGTCAGCCTGCGCTGTAAGCGCAGGCTCCCGATCTGCGCGCGGACGCTTTGCGCGTCCGCAGGGCAGGAAAAATCAAGGTATTGCAGCGCAAGGTGCATGGCGGTGCCGCGCTCCGCGCCGGTGAGCGCCGTTTTCCCCGCGAGAAAGCATGGTCTTGCAAGGCTGCGCAGACGCGGCGGGGGCGTTGTATGCTCAGCGATCTCCTCATCCAGCGCGCGGCCCTTGAGCTGCGTCGCCGTCAGCTTTGCCGGCAGCAGCGTTTCCGCTCCGAAGGGGTATTCGTATTCGAGCGCGCGCGCATCCACCGCCAGCTCCGGCGAACGCGGCGCTTCCTGCGGCGCGCCGCTCTCCCCTGGCGCGGACGTGAGGAAATCCAACGCGTTATGGACGCAGACGGTCCAGGGCGCTTCCTCCCCGAACACGCGCCCGCCGCCGCTCTGCCCCGCAAGCGTGCGCAGTGCGCACGCCTCGCTGCGCTGCAAAAGCGGCAGCATGATCCAGTCGCCCATGCATTTGCCCTCGTCCACCGCCTCCGGCAGCGCCGGGCAGGAGCTGACCGCCATCAGGTCGGCGGCACGTCCCGCGGCATTGGACTGCGTATGCACCATGACAAGCTTTTCCTTCGCGCGTGTCATGGCGACATACAGCACGCGCAGCTCCTCCGCCTTTGCCTCGCGGCGCAGCGTGCGCTCGATCGCCTGCCGCGCGGCGGTGGGATACTGGATATGCCGCCGCGTATCCACGCACATGGGGCCAAGCCCCAGCTGCGGATGTACCAGCACAGAGCTTTGGAAATCCATATTGCTGAAGCGGCGCGCAAGATCTGACAGGATCACCACCGGGAACTCAAGCCCTTTCGACTTATGGATGGACATGATACGCACGCCGCCGCCCGCACTTTTCACCTGCGGAGCGGGCGCTTCCCCGCTTTCCAGCTGCTCGCGCAGCGCGCTGACAAACGAAAACAGGCCCCGATGCCCCGCGCGCTCAAAGTCCTCGCCAAGCGACAGCAGCGCCAACAGATTCTCCCGCCGCTCCGCGCCGCCCGGCATCGCGCCGAACACGCCCAGCACGTGAAAGCGCCGGTATATCTCATCCAGCAGCTCCCGCACGCTCAGATGCGCCGCAGCCGCGCGCAGCGCGGCAAGGGCGGAAAGAAACGCAGCGGCCTTTTCTCCCTCGCCCCCTGCAAGCAGCGCATCGTAAAAATCGCCCGTGCGCTGCCCGGCGCGAAGCTCCGCAAGCTCATCCGCCGTGAACCCGGCGAGCGGCGAGCGCAGCACAGAGATCAGCGGCACGTCCTGGCGCGGATTATCGATCACCTGCAAGAGGGAGATCAGCACCGCGATCTCAAGGGCGGAAAAGAAGTCCCCGCCTGCGTCTGCGGCACAGCGCAACCCGCGCGCCTCCAGCGCACGGCGATAGTCGAAAAGCCGCGTGCGCGGTGAGCGCATCAAGATCACGATGTCCTCCTCGCGCACCGGGCGCAGCTGGCGCGTCCCCTCATCCTGTACAGCGAAATTGCTTGACAGCATATTCGCAATATAGTCTGCAACGAACGCCGCCTCCGCTTCGCTTGCGCGCACGCGCTGCTCCCCGGTCTGCACCGGCAGATCGAGCAGGTGGAACTCCGTGCCGCAGCCGCCGCTGTCGGCATAGGGCGCGCCCGGATGCAGCATTTCGTCCGCTCCGTAGTTCAGCTCGCCCATTTCCTCGGAAAGCACGTTGGAAAAGATGAAATTCGTCGCCTCCAGCACCTCTCTGCGCGAGCGGAAGTTGCGTGAGAGCAGCAGCCTCGCGCTCTGATGTTCCCGCGCCTGCGCAAGCGGCGGCCAGGTGTTGTAATGCTGCAGGAAGATGCGCGGGTCAGCCAGACGGAAGCGGTAAATGCTCTGCTTGACGTCGCCAACGGTGAAAAGGTTTTCTCCTTTACAGGATATCGCATCGAAAATGCGGTTCTGCACCTCGTTCGTATCCTGATACTCATCGACCATGATCTCGCGGTAGCGCCCGCCGACCGTCCGCGCCAGCTCCGTCGGCGTACCGTCCTCCCCCACGAGCAGGCGGATCGCCTCATGCTCCTGGTCGGAGAAATCGGCGCAGTTGCGCCGGCGCTTTTCCTCGCCGCAGCGACAGGAGAACTCCGCCGTCAGGTCGATGAGCGCAAGCATCGCCGGCGCCATCGCGCGCAGGTCCTCCGCCGCCTCCGCAGACGAGGCGGAGAGCGTCTCGGCAAAATCTCCGGCCGCCGCCTTGCAGCCGTCCCACAGCCCCTTCATGCGCACCTTCAGCTCGCCGCCGTCGCTGTCCTTCACGGGCGCGAGGCGCGGGAACGCGATGCTCACGCCGCGCGCGGCATCCCAGCCCTCGTCCGTCTTTGCCGCCAGCACGCCGAGCTGCTCCGAAATATCCAGGAAGCTGGGCGCGTACTTCCGGCTCAGCACGTCGTTCTCCGCCATCTCCTGCGCCGCGTCCGAAAGCAGGCGCTGCCAGTGTCGCGCCTTGCGCCGCACTGCGGCAAGGAGGAGAGACCCATAGGGCGTCTGCCCGATCTGCTGCGGCGCGCTGCTCCACAGCGCGCGCTGCGCTTCGAGCCACCTTTCCTCATAGGGCTGCGCCTGCAGCTTTGCGTGCAGCTCGAGCACCAGCTCCTCCAGCGCGCTGTCGTCGCGCCCTGCGCCGAGCGTATCGACAAGCTGCGCCCCGCCGGGCGTCAGCGTCTCGTAAAAGTCGTCCAGCGTGCGTGCGAGCACGCGCTCGCGCAGCGTCTGCGCCTCGTTCTCATCCAGCACGCGGAAGTCGGGGCGCAGCATATGCCCGCGCGCATCCTCGCCCAGCAGGTGGCAGTTCTCACGCAGCAGCGCCGTGCAGAAGGCGTCCACCGTCTTGATGTCCGCGCGGTATACGCGCAGCATCTGGCGGCGCAGGTGCTCGTTATCCGGCTCTTGCTCCAGGCGCTCGGTGAGCGCCCGGGCGATCTTTCCGCGCAGCTCACCCGCCGCCGCGCGCGTATAGGTGATGATGAGAAAATCGTCAAGGTCCGCGCCCTCGCGCTCCACGTAGGAAAAGAGCCGCTCGACGAGCACCTTTGTCTTGCCCGAGCCGGCAGCCGCCGAAACGAGCAGGCTCCGCCCGCGGCAGTCCACCGCCGCCCGCTGCTGTGCCGTCAGCATCTCAGCCATCCTTGCCGTCCCCCTCTCCGTTCATCTCGTCCACATAGCGCCAGAATTCCTCGCCCTTCGTGGCGCGGATATATTCGATATGATCGCCGCCGCGCCCGTTCTCAAAGTGGCAGGCGGGCGCAAATTCACAGTAGGTGCACGCCGTCTGCTGCGGCGTGCGCGCATAGGGATCGGCGTCGATGTTGCCGGAAAAGATCTCGCCTGTGATCGTGCGCAGCTGCCGGTCGGCATAGCGTGCAAGCTTGCCCATCTGCTCGGCCGTTGCAAGGCTGCCGGCAACGCTCCCCGCGCCGTCCTTCCCCTTTTTCACGGCGATGGGAAGATAGCAGGGCGCTTCCAGCGCGCCGTGCTCCATCGCCTGCAGGACCGCGCGGTCGTCCAGCACCATACCGCTGCGGCGCAGCTCCTTTTTCAGCGCCCGCTCGATCTTGTCCGGCGCCGTATCGCGCGCGCAGCGCAGCAGCGGCTCGCGCGCGGGCGTGTACAGAACGCCCGCCGGAACGATCTCATATCCGCCGAACAGCGCACGCCCGCGCTCCTCCAGTGCAAAAAGATAGAGCAGCATCTGCAATCCCAGCCCGTAACGCAGCTCGGCAAGGTCAAAGCTTTTCCGTCCGGTCTTATAGTCCACCACGCGCAGGTAAAGCCTGCCGTCGTGCAGCCAGCCGTCCACGCGGTCCACCTTGCCGACGAGCCGCGCAGCGGCGCCGTTTTCCTCGATGGCGATGGCAGGCAGCTGCCCGCCGGGGCCGAAGGAAAGCTCGAACGCCAGCGGCTCAAAGTCCGAACAGGCAAGCTCGTCCGCCACCTCGTCCATGATGCGCTGCACCGTGGCGCAGAGGCGGTCAAAGAGATAGCGGAAGCGCGCAGACTTCTCCGCAAGATCCGGCAGCACGCGCCCTGTGTAATCGTCCACCGCCTCGTTCACCAGCACGTGCAGCTGCTCCTTCGTCAGCAGGTGCAGCCCGCCGCACTCCCGCGCGCGCCTGAGCGTATGCTCCATCACATCGTGCACGAACGTGCCGATCTGCGGCGCGTCAAAGCCCGCGCCCGTGCGCTCCTTCGCGCGCAGGCCGTAGCGCATGAAGTAGGCGAAGTGGCACGCGCGCGCCTTATCCATGCGCGAGGCGGAAAGTGTCACGGTGCTGCCGTAAAGTGCGCGCACCGCCTCCTTCGACAGCCGCCCGCGCGTGCAGCGCGATGCCTCGCGCATCGCCCGGAGCGTCTCCTGCGCATCCGCCTGCCCCTCGAAATACTGCCACAGCGCGCCGTCGATGTGCTCGCCGGCGTATTCAAGCGCTGCGCCCCGCCCGCTCAGGCGGTACGCCCTGTCCGCGCTCTCCCGCTCGAGCGCCACCTCCGGCAGCAGCCGCGCGATGCGTCCCACGACGAACGACGGGCGCAGCTCCGCGCCCTTTCCGTCAGATACCGGATACGACACCGTCAACTTTTCCGTCGGCTGGGCAAGCGCGGCGTAAAGGTTCTGGATCTCCAGATGGAACTGCGCCATGCCGTGCGGCGCAAGGTAGATCTCGCGCTGCTCGAGCAGCTCGCGCTCTTCATCGCGCAGCACGCCGCCGCCCGTTTCCGCCGCTGGCAGCACGCCGTCGTTCGCCCCCAGCAGGAACAGCGCGCGCACGGTATGGCGGTCGTTGCGCGTCATCTCGCACACGTTCACCGCGTCGAGCGTCACGGGGATCGTGCCCACGCTGTACTGCGTCAGCACCAGGCGGAACAGCTGCGCGAATTCCTCCGCATCCAGCGCCGTCCCGCCCAGAATGGAGACAAACTGGTCCATCACGCCACAGAGAATGCTCCACAGCTGTGCCATTTCCTCCGCGCGCTGGGCGTCCCCGGCGGAAAAAAGCTGCGCGGTCTGCGCTTCCAGCGTCTCCGGCAGCGCGATCTCCTCCAGATAGGCATACAGCGCGCGGACCTTATCCTCCGCCGTGCCGCTGCCGCCCACGCCGCGGCGCAGACGCGCAAACGGCCCCTGCACACGCGCGCGCAGCGCGTTGACCGCGTCAAGCCGCGCGCGCGCCTCATCCGTCCAGTCCGCACCGTAGCCGTCCGGATGCGCGGTCCACGGCGTCTCGCGCGTCCAGGCCGCGCCGCGCAGCTCCCATTTGAGCGCATAGTTTTCAAGCAGGTCGCACTCATCCGGCGTAAGCCCCGCAAGCCCTGTTTTCAGGCAGCGGAACACGTCCTCGTATTCAAAGCCGCCGCTCGCGGCGTCCAGCGCGCCCAGCAGCAGCGTCAGCACGCCGCTTTGCAGAATATCGCTGCGGCGGGCATAATAGAGCGGGATGCCGCAGCGCGCAAACGCCGTTTGCAGCGCGGGCGCATAGGAATCCAGGTCGCGCGCGGTGACGGTGATATCGCGATAGCGGAAGCCCTTTTCGCGCACAAGCTTCAAGATCTGCGCGGCGGTCCACTCGCACTCGCCGTAGGCGCTGCCTGCTTCATAGAGCGCAACGGCGCCGCCCCCGCCAGCCATCGTGCGCGCAGGGCCGAAAAAGCAGCGCTCCAGATGCTCGAGCGCTCCGCGCGCCTCGCCCGGCTCCAGTATCTCCTCCCCGCAGGCGGCTCCCGCGTCGCGGGCCAGGGCGCAGAGCCGTTCGCGCACGCGAAGGCTCTCGGAAAAAAGCCCGCGGTCCTGCGTGTCGCCAAGGAGCGTGACGGTCACGCTCTTCGCGCGCCGCAGCAGGATGCGCAGGATGCGCAGCTCGCGCCCGGTGAAATAGGAAAAGCCGTCCAGGAAGATATCCTTTCCGTCGATATAGCCCGACGCCTCCAGATTCTCCTCCAGCTTCTCCATCCGGTCGCGTGCATCGCGCCCCGGCGCGTTCAGCCTGGCAAGATACACGCCGTATAAAAGCGCGATGTCACGCAGCTTGTCGCCGCTCTCGCCCGCAAGATCCTCCACCCGCCGCGCAAGCGCTTCGGGCTCAACGGCGTAGGCCTGCAATTCCTCCATCACGGCGAGCAGACCCTTCAGAAATGCGGCGCGCTGGGAAGCCCTGCGGTAGACCTTCAGCGCCGGCGCAAGCTCCGTCAGCGCGCGCTGGAGCGTCAGCAGCTTTCCGCCGCTGTCCAGCGTTACCTCCGCGCTGCCGCCGCAGACCGACAGCACGCGCGAGGCAAGCAGCTTGAAGGTCAGCACCTCGGCATGGCGCGACGCCGTATCGCCGCAGGCGCGGCACACGTCCATCTCTGCCACGTGCGAGGCATGCTCCGGCACGAGCAGGATCTGCTGCGAGGAATCGCCCAGCGCGGCGATCCTTTGCAGTATGCGCTCGGATTTTCCCGTGCGCGCACGGCCCATCAGAAGATGCAGCATCACGGCAGGTCCCCCCTTCTGTCTTTTCGGTATTTTTTCCATTTTATCACAGCTTTTTCCATCCGGCAACGGAGAAAGCGCGCCGCGCGCATAATTCCGCCGCGCAGCGGAAAAGCTATCGGCGGCCAAACCATCAGTAAGGAGGGTATCTTATGGTCATCGATAAGATCGCGCTGACGCTTTCCATCATCGGCGCGCTCAACTGGGGCAGCGTCGGGCTGTTCGGCTTCGACTGCGTCGCCTTCCTGTTCGGCGGTCAGACCGGCACGCTCAGCCGCGTGATCTACACGCTCGTGGGCCTTGCCGGCATCTGGTGCATCACGATGCTGTTTCGCGAGACCGAGCCGATGGAAAGCGGCGGTCAGGCATAAAAAATAAAAGGAGGGCGCGGCCCTCCTTTTATTTTTTATATGGTCTGCCTTTCCTCTGCCCCGCGCAGCGCGCGGCGGAACTGGCGGCAGAACAGTACGCTCGTCATTGCCACCGCGCCGAAATCCGCCACGGGCTCGGCAAGGAACACCGCAAACGCCTTATCCGCGAAAAAGTGCGGCAGGATGTAGATGAGCGGAATCAGCAGGATGATCTTGCGCCATACGGCAAGGAAAAGCGACGTCTTTGCGTTGCCGAGCGCCACGAACGTCTGCTGGCAGGCGATCTGGATGCCGAAGATACCGCTGCACCCCATATAGACGCGCACCGCCCGCGCCGCGTACTCCACCAGCGCAGGGTCGCTGTTGAAGATCAGAATGAACGCGCGCGGAAACAGCTCCACCAGCAGCCAGACCGTCATGGAATACGTCACACACGCGCGCAGCAGGCAAAAAAACGCCTCCCGGACACGCCCGGCATTCTTCGCGCCGAAATTGTAGCTCATGATCGGCTGCGCACCCTGCGTCAGCCCCTGGAGCGGCATATGGGAAAACTGCATGATGCTCGTCAGCACCGTCATCGTGCCGACGGCTATGTCGCCGCCGCAGCGCAGGAGCGAGGAGTTGAAGCAGATGGCGATCAGGCTCTCCGTTGACTGCATTACAAACGGCGACAGTCCCAGCGCGATGCACGGCAGCACGACCTGCGCGCTCACGCGCAGGTTCTCGCGCTTCAAGCGCCAGCGCGTTTTCTTCCCCGTGAGGAAGCGCAGCACCCACAGCGCCGACGCCGCCTGCGACAGCACCGTCGCCAGCGCCGCACCGCGCACCCCCATGCCGAGCGCAAAAATAAACAGCGGATCGAGCGCGGTGTTGAGCACCGCGCCGAGCAGCACCGTCGCCATGCTGATCTTTGCAAAGCCCTGGGCGGTGATATAGGCGTTCATGCCGAGCGTCAGCTGGACAAAGACCGTGCCGAGCGCGTAGATGCGCATGTAGTCGAGCGCGTAGCCAACGGTATTCTCGCTCGCGCCGAACATCAGTAAAAGCGGCTCAGCGAAGGCCTCGAACAGCACCGTCAGCACCAGCGCCGTGATGATGAGCATCGTCAGGCAGTTGCCCATGATGCGCTCGGACTTCCCGCTCTCGCCCGCGCCCTCGGCGATGGAGGCGCGCGGCGCGCCGCCGATCGCCATGAGCGAGGCGAACGCCGAGATGACCATAATGACCGGCAGGCACACGCCCACACCCGTCAGCGCGAGCTTTCCCACCGTTTCCGCAGGCTGCATATGCCCGATGAACACACGGTCCACCAGATTGTAGAGCATATTGACGATCTGCGAGGTGATCGTCGGCACAGAGAGTGAAAAGAGCAGCCCTTTCACATCTCCCCGCCCCAGTTCCGCGCGCTGGTCCATCGCATATCCCCGCCTTTCCGAAGTCGTCTGTTCAGGATACCACTCCTGCGGCGCGCCGTCAAGTGCGGCAATGTGCCGCGCTGCTGTCGTAAAGCGTTTTTCGCCGATTTCCGCACACTTCGTATTGCTTTTTCCGCCGCAGGTATTGTATAATTTGAACGATACAACAGCGCCGGAAAGCGCCGCCGCGCTTTCCTTTCACCAAACAACATCAGGAGGAACCCACCATGAATGAGAAGTTTTCCAAGCTTGGCTTTTACCCCTCCGACATTCTTCTGCCCAAGAAGGATGTTGACATGAGCAAGTGGGCGGTCGTCGCCTGCGACCAGTTCACCTCTGAGCCCGAATATTGGGAGCGCGTGGAAAAGACCGTCGGCGACGCGCCGTCCACCCTGCGCCTCATCCTGCCCGAGGCCAATCTCAAAGCGCCCAATGTTGATGAATTCATCGCCGACATCAACGCCTCCATGAGCAAGTATCTCGAAGAGGGCATCTTCGAAACGCTCAAGGATTCTCTGATCTACATCGAGCGCAGCCAGAGCGACGGCAAGATCCGCCACGGTCTGATCGGTATGGTCGATCTCGACCAGTACGACTTCACTCCCGGCTCCGGCGCGCTGATCCGCGCGACGGAGGGCACCGTGCTCGACCGTATCCCCCCGCGCGCGCGCGTGCGCCGCAACGCCCCCATCGAGCTGCCCCACGTCATGCTGCTGATCGACGACCCCGAGAAGACCGTCATCGAGCCGCTGACCGCCGCTGCCGGCAAGATGGAATCCGTCTATGACTTTGACCTGATGGAAAACGGCGGCCACATCAAGGGCTACAAGCTCTCCGCCGAGCAGATCGACGCGGTCGCCGATGCGCTGACCGGCCTCACGACTGACGAGGCGATGCAGAGCAAGTACGGCGTCTCCGGCGTCGCGCCGCTGCTGTTCGCCGTCGGCGACGGCAACCACTCCCTCGCCACCGCCAAGGCCTGCTACGAGGAGCAGAAGAAGGGCAAGACTCCCGAGGAATACCTCGCCCTGCCCGCCCGCTACGCGCTCGTTGAGGTCGTGAACAACCACGACGACGCGCTCCAGTTCGAACCCATTCACCGCGTTCTCTTCGGCGTGGACCACGAAAAGTTCATGGAAGAGTTCAGAAAGTTCTACCCCAACGCCCACGAGGGCAAGGGCGAAGGCCACGTCATCGAGGTCTGCTGGAACGGCCACGATGATTTTATCACCGTTCCCGACCCGAAGGTCCAGCTCGCCGTCGGCACGCTGCAGGCCTTCATCGACGAGTACCTCAAGCAGTTCGGCGGCGAGGTCGATTACATCCACGGCGACGAGGTCACCCGCGAGCTGGGCAGCAAGGAGGGCAACATGGGCTTCCTGCTTCCCGCGATGGGCAAGGAGCAGCTGTTCAAGACCGTCATGGCCGACGGCGTTCTGCCGCGCAAGACCTTCTCCATGGGCCACGCGCAGGACAAGCGCTACTATGTCGAGGCGCGCAAGATCAGATAACCAGCTTACAGCACAACAAAAAAGCGCCGCGAGGCGCTTTTTTGCTCAGGAGGACTTACCATGGATCTCAAATCCGCAAACCGCTGGCAGAACATTCTGCTCTTCGGCGGCCTGGTCGTCGGTCTTGCCGGCGTTTCCGTATTCGATAATCTCTATATTTCCATCGCCGGACTTGTGATGATGACGCTCTCGATCGTCATCTGGTGGATGTACCACCGCTGCCCCTACTGCCGCGAGCAGCTCGGCCGCGGCAATCCCAAGCGCTGCCCGCACTGCGGCGCATGGGTCGCCGGCGAGCCGGAGCCGGAAAACAAGAAAAAGGTCCAGCACAAAAAGAAAAAGCGCTGAACGCAGGAGGACGGCATGAACGGCAAAAAGCCTTTGATCGACCACCGCAGCGCGCGCACCGCGATGTTTGCGCTCTTTGCACTCGGTTTTCTCGTCGGCGTCGTCGGGCAGAGCGAGCTGTGCCTGGCGATCGGCACGCTGATCGTTTTCAGCGGTCTTGCGGCACAGCTCCTCTATTACCGCTGCCCGCACTGCGGGCGGCACCTCGGGCGAGAGGGCGGTCTGACCTACTGCCCCCACTGCGGCAAGGCGCTGGATGCGCCGGCGGATGACCCGCCCCGTACGCTCACCGTCCCCGCCTACGCCAAGCTCAACCTGACACTTGATATTTTGGGCAGGCGCCCGGACGGCTATCACGAGATGCAGATGGTCATGCAGACCGTCTCGCTCCACGACGACGTGACCGTCACGCTCGCGGACGGAATCGGCATCCGCTGCCGTGTAGAGGGCGCAGACCTCCCCTGTGACGAGCGCAATCTTGCCGTCAAGGCGGCGAAGGCCTTCTGCGAGGCGATGGACTATCGCGGCGGCATCGACATTGCGCTCCGAAAGCGCATCCCGTCCGAAGCCGGTATGGCCGGCGGCAGCGCGGACGCCGCCGCCGTGCTGCGCGCGCTGCG
>DHMW01000083.1:14390-16779 GCA_002405995.1 Oscillospiraceae bacterium UBA4632 | reverse complement strand
TCGGCAGCGACGTGCCCTTCTGTATCCGCGGCGGCACGCAGCTGGCGGAGGGGCGCGGGGAAATGCTGACCGTGCTGAAGCCCGCGCCGCCGCTCTACGCCGCCATCTGTAAGCCCGATTTTCCCATTTCCACGCCCGCCCTTTTCGCACGCGTGGACGGCGTCACGCTCACAGCCCGCCCCGACACGGCGGCGGCGCTCGCCGCCATCGAGGATGAAAATGCGGACCTGCTGTGCGCAAACGTATGCAACGTCTTTGAGCAGGCGCTGGAGGGCAAGCAGCGGGACTGCATCGAAGCGCTCAAGCGCGCGCTCCTGCTGCACGGTGCGGTCTGTGCGGCCATGACCGGCTCGGGCAGCGCAGTGTTCGGCCTTTTCCACGGGGAAGACGCCTGCCGCGCCGCCTGCGGGGCGCTGCAAAGCGGCAGCATCCGGACCTTCTGCGCAGAATTTGTTTAAAACGCGGCAAAACCGTCCATACTCAAGGCAAATATCTTGAGATGGGCGGTTTTTTTATGAAGTGGACGAAGCTCGAGCTTTCCCTTGCCATCGCGCTCGCTGCGATGCTGCTCTGCTGCGCGGCAAACGCGCAGCCGACGCTCCAGTGGTGGAGCGCAGCGTTCTCGCCGCTTTGCGACGGTATCCTGTCGGAAAGCGCCGCATGCGGCGGTGTGGTCGTCAAATCAAAGCTGCTTGAGCTGCTCCGGCAGCTGCGCGCACTGCTGTAGCGCTGCAAGATGCCGAAAGAGTCCTGAAATCGTATGACTTCAGGACTCTTTCGTGGTGGAGATTAGCGGGATCGAACCGCTGACCTCTTGACTGCCAGTCAAGCGCTCTCCCAGCTGAGCTAAACCCCCGGGCTATTTCTTTCGCTCCGAACGGCTCGGAACAAATAAGACTATAGCACATGAGGCTTGCGCTGTCAAGCCTTTTTTTCACATTTTTTGCCGCGGGCTGTCTTTTCCGCGGCGAGACGCATTACCACAGGCTCCGCTCGAAGGCGGTCGCACGGCCGGCCGGCGCATCAAAAAGATTCTCGCCCGTGACTATCCTGACGCGCAGCCCGTCCGCCGCGCGCAGCAGCGTGAACGCACCGTACCGCACGCTGCCGCCCGTCTCGTTCAGGTGATAGCCAAAAACCATGCCCTCGCCGTTCATCCCAAGATAGTTGACCTGCCCGCTGTACTCAAAATAAAGTCCGATCTCGCCGCTGATATCCTGCACGGTGAACCCGCCGCCGTCGCTCAGCGTAAGCACATAATCGCTCGCATAGCTGCCCTGCTCGGCGGTGTCGTGCGTGACCTCCGCCGTCCAGCTGCCGGTAAATTCGATGGGCAGCGTGTAGTCCGCATCGCTCACCGCGCCGGAGAGGTCATGCCTCTCTCCTGCGGCGTCCACGGCGAACACTGTCTGATACGTGCCGTAGTCCTCCTCGACCTCGCCGGACTCGAACGAGACGATATCCTTTACTCCGCCCAGCGGTCCGCCGCAGCAGAGGAAGCCCGCCGTCAGCCCCTCGAGCAGGTTGACATACTCCACCGCGCCTTCCTTCGTCAGCAGAAAGATGTACGGGAAGTACCCCTGCCCCACCGAGCCGACGAACACGTCCGTGTAGTCGGAATACAGGCCCTCCACAGGGTAGACGGTCTCGTAGTCGAAGCGGAAATTCTCCACATACCACTCAGAGTCCGCTGTCTCTTCAAAGCTGACGGTCAGCTCTCCGCCCGAGAGCGCCGCCTTCACAAAGCTGTCCTGCGCCGTCTTTTCGACCGTCTCACGTGCGGAGCGGTCGAGCGTCAGGATCGTCTCATAACTCTCCGCCCCCGCAAACGAGCCGATGGGCACGATCATGTGCAGCGCGCCGCCTTCGAGATAGAGCCGCATTTCCGCGTTGATGTTCTCGTCCGAGAGCGTCCACGCGCGCCGCTCGGCGCAGGACGCGATGAAGTCCGCGCCGCCCGTGCCGCTGCTGAGCGCATCGCGGTACGTGCCGTCAAAATAATTTGCTGCCGTGCGCCGCGCCGCCGTGATAAAATCCTGCGCCGAAAGCCCGCAGCGTGCCAGCAGCTCCTCGCTCGCGAGCCGCTTGCCGCCGAAAAAGTCGTAGCTGTAAACGGCATAGCTCACGCAGTCGGCGTCCATCACGCGCCTGACGACAAGACACACGAGGCTGTCGCTCCAGTAGCTCTCCCAGCTCACCGAAAGGCAGACGAGCGACGCGCGCGACGCCATCATGTCCAGCTGCTCCTGCACAAGCGCGCCGAACGTATCGGCGATCTCGGCGTTCAGCGCGGCGGCGACCGCCGTTTCCGACACGATCTGCGGCACGTGATAGGAATAGGAAAGCGTGTTGTTCTCGCCGTCCGTATACTCGCCCTCCTCGCTGTACA
>DHMW01000083.1:0-14283 GCA_002405995.1 Oscillospiraceae bacterium UBA4632 | reverse complement strand
CCGCAGGCGGAAAGGGAGAAAAGCAGAAGCGCCGCAAGCAGCGCAGAGATCAGTCGTTTCATGGCGTATGTATCCTCTTCGTTTTCTAAAAAGCGCCGCAGTCCGTCCGCAGCCCCGCCTCCATTATAGCGGATATCGCGCAAAGCGCAATGCCTTTCCGCGCCGCGGATTGACAGAACGCCGCTCCGGTTATACAATGAGGTGCAAAGAAACGCGCAAATTTGAATGCCGGGAGTATTTATGTACGACTATTTTGAAGCCAGAATGAACGACGACGATATCCGTGCCATCAGTTCCATCGGGCTTGCCCACCTTGGCGATGCAGTCTATGAGCTGCTCGTGCGCACGTATCTGTGCGTGCACGGCAAAGCGACGGGAAAAGGGCTGCACCGCGCGACGGTCGAGCTTGTCTGCGCACCGCAGCAGGCGCGCTTTGCCGAAAGGCTCTTACCCCTTTTGACGGAGGAAGAGGCCTCCGTGTTCCGCCGCGGGCGCAACGCGAATGTTCATTCCATTCCCCACCACGCCGAGCGCGCGGACTACCAGAAGGCAACGGGGCTCGAGGCGCTGTTCGGCTGGCTGTACCTGCACGGCGACCATGCGCGCATCAACATGCTTTTTGACCGGATGATGGAGGACGACAATGCCACTTGACGCCATCTGCCTGCGGGCAGCTTTACACGAGCTGCGGCCGCAGCTCATCGGCGCGCGCATCGACAAGGTGCAGCAGCCTGCGCGCGACCAGATCGTTCTGCTGCTGCGCGGCAATCTGCGGCTGCTGCTCAACGCGGGCGCGAACCAGCCGCGCATCCAGCTCACAAACATTCTGCGCGACAACCCCGCCCAGCCGCCGATGTTCTGCATGCTGCTGCGCAAGCATTTGGTCGGCGCGCGCGTGCTGTCTGTCGAGCAGCCGGACCTCGAGCGCGTGGTGATCCTGACGCTCCGGTGCACGGACGAATTCGGCGAGAGCAGCCAAAAGCAGCTCGTGCTCGAATGCATGGGCCGGCGTTCAAACCTCGTCCTGCTCGACGCGCAGGGGCGCATCGTTGACTGCCTGCGCCGCGTGGACGCGGACCTTTCCGCCGCGCGGCAGCTGCTGCCCGGCCTTTTCTACCACCTGCCGACGCCGCTCGGCAAGCTGTCGCTCCTTTCGCAGGAGGAGGATTCCCTCGCCCTCGCGCGGCGCGGCGGCGGATCGGAAGACGCGGTGGACAAGTGGGTGCTCGACCACTACACCGGCATTTCGCCGCTGATCGCGCGCGAATTTGCCTTCCGCGCGGGGCACGGGACCGACGTGCACTTCGGCGCGTTGAACGATGCCCAGCGCGAGGCGCTGGTGCAGGAATTTGCCGATGCCGCCAATGCTGTAAAGGAAGATCGATATACACCTGTCATCCTCTACCGCGACGGCAGGCCCGTGGATTTCACCTACCGCTCCATCGCGCAGTACGGCGCGGAGACGCAGGTAGAAACGCGTGAGAGCTTCTCGCAAATGCTCGACGAGTTCTACGACGCGCGCGAGCGGCAGGAGCTTTCCGCCCGACGCGGCCGCGAGCTGACGCACGCGGTCACGGTCGCGCGCGACCGCATGGCGCGCAAGGCGGAGAACTTAAAGCGCGACTACGCCGCGACGCAAAAGCGCGACGAGCTTCGCCTGCGCGGCGACCTCATCACCGCAAACCTCTACCGCATGAAGGGCGGCGAGCGCGTCCTGCACGCCGAAAACTACTATGAGGACGGCTGCCCGGTCATCGACATCCCGCTCGACCCGCTGCTCACGCCCCAGCAGAACGCCGCGAAGAACTACAAGCAGTACAACAAGCTCAAGACCGCCGAATTCCACCTGCGCGAGCAGATCGAAAAGGCGGAAAGTGAGCGCGCGTACTTAGAGAGCGTTTTACAGGAGCTTTCGCAGGCCGAGACCGAGCAGGAATTCAACGAGATCCGCCGCGAATTGCAGGAGACGAACTACCTCAAAAAGTCGAGCGGCAAAAAGGAGCAAAAGCGCGCCTTTGCTCCGCGCACGTTCCAAACCTCGAGTGGGCTCGAGGTCCTCGTCGGCCGCAGCAACGTGCAGAACGACCAACTCACGAAAAAGGCTGACAAGCGCGACTACTGGTTCCACACCCAGCACATCCACGGCTCGCACGTCATTCTGCGCTGCGCAGGGCTGACGCCCGGCGACAATGACCTGCGCGAGGCTGCGATGCTCGCCGCCTACTTTTCGCAGGCGCGCGAGAGCAGCGGCGTTCCGGTGGACTGCTGCCCCGTGAAGTTCGTCAAAAAGCCCGCGGGCGCGCGCCCCGGCATGGTGACCTATGATAATTACCGCACGCTCTATGTCACGCCCGGCGAGTCGCTCGTCAGGCGGCTCGCTTCTGGGAAAAAGCAGGAAAAAAGATGAAGGACGCTTCGCCCTTCATCTTTTTCTTTGCTATGCCATCCTCTGCGGCATCTGCCAGGCATTGTGGTCGGTGTGCAGCAGATGGTGCGATCTTTCGCCGAGCGGCGCGTCAAGGTAGTCCTTGTAGAGCGCCTTGACGTCCGGATTCTCATGCGAGAAGCGCAGCAGCGTATCCTGATCGAGCCGCCAAAGCACGCTTCCGCGATCCGCCGCCAGCTCCTCTCCGTCGTGGATGGGCTGTCCGCCGCCGCCTGCACAGCCGCCCGGACAAGCCATGACCTCGACAAAGTCATAGTTCGCCTCGCCGCGCTCCACAGCTTCGATCAGCCTGCGGGCATTGCCGAGCGAGCTCACGACCGCGACGCGTACGTCGCCCGCGCCGGGGATATTGAACGTCGCTTCCTTCCACCCGTCCATGCCGCGCACGGCGGTGAAGTCATCGGGGTCGGGGTTCTTCCCCGTAACGAAATAGTACGCCGAGCGCAGCGCCGCGTCCATCACGCCGCCGGTCGCGCCAAAAATGACCGCCGCGCCGGTGGAAGCGCCGAGCGGGCTGTCAAACTCCTCCTCCGGCAGGTACTGCGGCTCGATATGGTTCGCGCGCAGCATGATGCCCAGCTCGCGCGTCGTGATGCTCACGTCAACGTCGGGATCACCCGCGTCGTTTTTCATCGTCGGCAGCGCGCATTCGCTCTTTTTCGCGACGCACGGCATGATCGAGACAACAAAAAGGCGCTTGGGGTCGATGCCGACCTTTTCGGCAAAGTAGCTCTTCGCCACTGCGCCGAACATCTGCTGGGGCGACTTGGCCGTGGAGAGGTTCGCCGTCAGCTCGGGGTACTGCGACTTCACAAAGCGCACCCAGCCGGGGCAGCAGGATGTGAACATCGGCCACTGATACCGGTCCTTGTGGGTGAAGCGCTCGATGAACTCGCTGCCCTCCTCCAGGATCGTGAGGTCGGCGGCAAAATCGGTATCGAACACATAGTTGAAGCCCAGCTCCCGCAGCGCCGCGACCATGCGCTTCGGCGCTGCAAACTCGCTGTCGAGCCCGAACTGCTCAGCCCAAGCCGCGCGCACCGCGGGCGCGACCTGCGCCACGGTGACAACGTTCGGATCGTCGATCGCATCGAAGACAAGGCCCGTGTCGTCGCGCTCACGCAGCGCCGCCGTCGGGCAGTGCGTGATGCACTGGCCGCAGTAGGTACACTCGGTATCCTGAATGCGGCGGTTGTACGACGCATCCACGACCGTGCGCGAGCCTGTGCCGAGAAGGTCCCAGATCTTCACGCTCTGCACGTTTTCGCACACCTGGATGCAGCGCAGGCACTGCACGCACTTGTCGTTCTCGCGAATGAGCGGCGTGGAATAATCCACCGCCTCATGCCGAAGCTTTTTCGGGAAGTGCGTGCCGCGCATATTAAAGTCGTTCGCAAGCTGCTGCAAGGTGCAGTTGCCGCTTCGCGTGCAGTTCGTGCACGACGTATCGTGGTGCGAGAGGATCAATCGCAGGTTCATGCGGCGCGCCTCGCGCGCCTTGGCGCTGTTCGTGAAGACGACCATGCCGTCCGCCACCACGTTGTCGCATGCGGGGACAAGGCGCTCCATGCCCTCGACCTCCACGCAGCAGATGCGGCAGGCAGCGATCTCGTTGATATCCTTTAAGTAGCACAGCGTCGGGATATGGATATTGGCCGAGCGTGCCGCCTCAAGGATCGTCGTGCCCTCCGGCACGGTGACGCTCTTGTGGTCAATGGCCAGCGTGACATTCTTTACCATTTTCCTTTCCTCCCTCCGCGGAATACACCGTAGCCGAAGTGGTCGCAGCGCAGGCAGCGCGACGCCTCGGCATATGCCTCCTCGTCCGTAAGCCCACACTCGATGCACTTAAAGTCGTGCTTGCGCTCGCCCGCCTCGCGCTCGGTGGTGTCGATGCGCCCGTGCGGCGGTTTGTTGTTCAGCCGCGGCGTGGGCACCTCGACGCCCGGGTCGATCTCGTGGTGGAAGCCGAGGTATTCGTCGATATTTGCCGCGGCGACCTTGCCGGCCGCGATGGCGCGGATGACGGTTGCTGGGCCGGTGACGCAGTCGCCGCCGGCAAACACGCCGTCCATATTGTCGATCTGGCCGCTCGCCTCGGCGGCGAACGCGCCGCGCTTGATGGCGATCTTCGTCTGCTCAAAGCCGTGGGTCTCCACGCCCTGGCCGATGGCGACGACGACAACGTCCGCCGCGATGCGCTTTTCGCTGCGCTTGGCCTTTTCGGGCGCGGGACGGCCCTTTTTATCCATCTCGCCGATGATCTGCGGCTGCGTCCACAGCGCGACGGCGTGGCCGTTCGTGTCAGTCTCGATGCGCACGGGGGCCTGAAGCGTCACAAGCTCCACGCCCTCGGCCACGGCGCCCTCGACCTCCTCGGGCAGCGCCGTCATATCCTCCTGTCGGCGGCGATAGACGCAGCTGACCTTGCGCGCGCCGAGGCGCACCGCGCTGCGGCACACATCCATGGCAACGTTGCCGCCGCCGATGACCACGATATCCTTGTTGCGGAAGTCCGGCATGTGATCGTCGCCGATCTCACGCAGCATCTCGACCGCGGAGATCACTCCCTCGGCGTCCTCGCCCTCGATGCCGGTCTTTTTGTCCGTGTGCGCGCCCAGCGCGATATAAAGCGCATCGTGCTTCTGCCGCAGCTCGTCGAAGGTCACGTCGTCGCCGACGTTGACGTTTACGTGCGCGTCGATGCCGATAGAGAGCATCGACGCGATCTCCGCATCCAGCACCTCGCGCGGCAGGCGGTAGGCCGGGATGCCGTAGCGCAGCATTCCGCCCAGCTTCGCGCGCTTTTCGTACACCGTGACCCTGTGCCCCATCAGCGCAAGGTAATAGGCAGCAGAAAGCCCGCTCGGACCGCCGCCGACGATGCCGACGCTTTTTCCCGTTGTCTCCGCGCATTCAGGGTGCGGCACGTAGCCTGCATTGTCCACCGCGTAGCGCTTGAGTCCGCGGATGTTGACTGCGTCGTCGATCATGTTGCGGCGGCAGCGCGCCTCGCAGGGATGCTCGCAGATATACGCGCAGGCCGAGGGGAAGGGATTGTCCTTGCGGATCAGGCGCACGGCGTCGGCATAGCGGCCGTACTTGATCAGCACCAGATAGCCCGGGATATCCACGCCCGCGGGGCACAGCGCCACGCAGGGCACCGGCTCGCGCATCCCACCAAGGCAGCGGTGACGCAGGATATGTTCTTCATAATCGTCGCGAAAGCCCGCAAGCCCGTCGAGCACCAGCCGCGCCGCGTCGCGCCCAATGGCGCAGTCGGCGCTGTTGACGATCACGCGCGCCATGCGCTCGATCACCGAAACGGTCTCCATCGTCGCCTTGCCCTCAAGCACCTCCTCCATCAGTGCGGAAAGCTGTCCCAGCCCGATGCGGCAGGGCACGCACTTTCCGCAGGTCTGCGCATGGCACAGATCCAGAAAGCTCTTGGCAAGGTCTACCGGGCACAGCCCCGGAGGGCTGGCGGCGATACGCCGCTCCACATCGCGGTACAGCCCGTCGATCACGGTCTGTGCGCGGGATGGCGTCATGATATCAAGTCGAGACAAGACAGGTCCTCCCTTCGCAGCTTACAGTATGCTGTATCTGTAATAGATATTATCTATAATATTTTATCTTCAAGTATTTTTCAATAGTAAAAATGTATAAACGTCAGTTTTATTTGCGGGGCATTCCGTCATTCCGGCGCATACGCCCTCATGCGCCGCGTTTTTCTTCCTGCGGCAGCAAAAAGCGCGGAGCTTGCCGCTCCGCGCTTTTCCCCTTTCACTTTTCACCGCGCGCATGGATGACCGCTTCAAACGTCTCCACGACCTGCGCATCCGGCGCCTTTGTTGCCAGCGACACGACCACGAGCACGATGCTCGCGGCAGCGAATGCCGGCAGCAGCTCGTAGATCGCCCATGCGCCGCCCATCGGCGCGATAAGATACTTCCAGATAAACACCATCGCGCCGCCGGTCAGCATACCCGCGAGCGCACCCTGACGGTTCGCGCGCTTCCAGAACAGTGCAAACAGCATCACCGGACCGAACGCTGCGCCGAAACCCGCCCACGCGAACGACACCACGCGGAACACCGAGCTGTTGGGGTCCCATGCAAGCACGACGCCGATCACCGCGATCACCGCAACCGTCAGCCGCGCGAGCCGCATCGCGGTCTTTTCCTGCATTTTCACGCCGAAAAAGCCCTGCGCAAGGTCCTGCGACACGCTGGACGCCGCCGTGAGCAGCTGCGAATCCGCCGTAGACATCGTGGCGGCCAGAATACCGGAGAGGATGATACCCGCCATGACCGCAAGGAGCACGCTGTGGCGGCTCATCAGATCTGCAAGCTTGATGATGATCGTCTCGGCATCGGCGCTGGTCGTCAGGAAGCCGATCTTTCCCGCGGCGGACACACTGTAGCCGATCACGCCGATAAAGACGGCGATAAACATCGAGATCACGACCCAGACCGTTGCAATGCGGCGGGATTGATTGAGCTCCTTTTCCTCGCGGATCGCCATAAAGCGCAGCAGGATGTGCGGCATACCAAAGTAGCCCAACCCCCACGCCAGCGTGGAAGCGATGCTCAGGCCGCCGAAGCTTGCCGCCGTGCCGCTTGCTGCGTCATAGCCCTGCGTCAGGCTGAGATAGCCCGGCAGCGCGCGGGCGTTCTCCGCCACCGCGCCCAGTCCGCCTGCCTGCTCGATGCCGAAGCAAACGACTACGATCAGCGCAATGGTCATGAAAACAGACTGGATCAGATCGGTGAACGACACCGCCATGAAGCCGCCCATCACCGTGTAGCCCACCACCACGACCGCGCCGACGATCATCGCCGCATGATAGTCCACGTTGTAAAGGCTGCTGAACAGCGTGCCGATCGCCTTGAAGCCCGAAGCCGTGTAGGGCACGAAGAAGATCAGGATCACCACCGCCGCAAGGCAGGAGAGCAAGTGTTTTTCATCGCCGAAGCGTCTTGCGAAGAATTCCGGCACCGTGATCGCGCCGAGCCGCGCGCTGTAGCGGCGCAGGCGGCGCGCAACGATCAGCCAGTTGAGATATGTACCCAGCGCCAGGCCGATCGCAGTCCACGTCACCTCCGGCAGCCCGCAGAGATAGGCAAGCCCCGGCAGGCCCATCAGCAGATAGCTGCTCATATCGCTTGCCTCGGCGCTCATTGCCGTCACGATAGGGCCCATTTTGCGTCCGCCGAGGTAAAAATCGTCTGAGCTGCTCCCGCCGCCCTTTTTCCCGAAATAAACGCCCACCAGCACCATGGCGGCAAGATACAGAATGATCGTCAATAGGATCGTCAGCTGTGCGCCTGTCATCGTTTTCCTCTCCCCTGTGTTTGTATCGAATGGGCGCAGTATAGCACAAAAGAAAGTAGACGTAAATACAGAATGCCGTACAGAATAAATCCTGTACGGCATAGGCATTATATATTGATTTGCTTTAATTTCCAGTCATTTATGGCAAGACGGTATGCCGCACTATCTTTGAACGGAAACGATCATTTTTTACGGAAGCCGTTCAAAAACAGCGGCAGCATCTCGCCCGCGTACTGCACCAGCGAGTATTCTCCGCCGGAAAGGCACCAGTCGTACATCAGCCCGCGCTCGAACATGGCGTAGGCCTTCACGATCTCGCTGACGGTGCGCGCATCGCTCAGCTCACCGCTCTCCTGCCCCTGCGAGACGATCTGGCGCAGCAGCCGGTAATAGGTGCGCTTGCGGTCAAGCAGGTGCTTTTCTCCCCGCGTGATGAGCTGGGAGGAAAAGAGCTGCGCCAGCAGCTCGATCGACACTGTGTTCTCGATCGTCTTGAACAGCTCCTGATTGAGCCAGCACAGAAGCTCGATGCAGCCCATGCCGCTGTGCTCCTCACGCATCAGCTCCTCATATCTCTCGTCAAACAGCACCGACAGCGAGGACAGCAGCGCATCCTTCCCGTCGAAATAGTGATAAAACGACCCCTTCGAGGTCTCCGACTCAAAGATGATATCCTCCACCGTCGTCTCCTCGTAGCCCTGCTCATAAAACAGCTTCCACGCCGCTGCAACGATCCGTCCCTTGGTGTTGCGGCTCGACTTCTTTGCCACGCGCCCGCCCCCCCTTATTTTTATGTGCTATCATACCATAAAGGCGCGCCGCTTGCCAAGCCCGTCCCTCACTTTTTTCTGCGGCGGTGCGCCGCAGCCTTTATGCCCTCTTTACAAGCGGCAGGAAAAGCTGATATACTGGAACACCGAAAGGAGCTGACTCCATGAAGGAATTTTCCGAGCTTTTGTCGCTCTCTCTGGGCGGCTACAGCATAAGCCGCATTCTCTCCGCACTGCTCACGCTTTTTCTCTGCCTGATCGCCGTCCGCCTTGTGATGAGGCTGCTCGCGCGCCTGCTCAGCCGCTCGCAGCGCATGAGCGAGCGGCTGCAAAAGATGCTCTGCACGAGCGTCAAGGCGCTTTTATATCTGCTGACGGTCATCCTCACCGCCGAAGCGCTCGGCATCAACACTGCCTCGCTCACGGCGATCATGTCGGTGCTCACGCTGGGCATCACACTCGCGGCGGAGGACGTCCTCGGCAATGTAGCCGGCGGACTTGTTATCCTCTTTTCGCGCCCCTTCGCCATCGGCGATGAGATCGAGGCCGGCGGCACGACCGGCACGGTGCGTGAGATCAGCCTGACCCACACAAAGCTCGAGACCTTTGACGGGCAGCTCGTCCTCCAGCCCAACCGCGAGATGTCCGGCTCAAAGATCGTCAATTACTCCGCGCTCGGCCGCCGCCGCATCGTCTGCAGGGTCTCGGCATCCTACGACGCGCCGACCGGGACCGTGAAGGCTGCCTGCATGGATGCCGTCGCCGCCTTCCCCGCCGTGCTCGGCGACCCCGCGCCCACTGTGTACCTCTCCAATTACGGCGCGAGCGCCATCGAATACACCCTCCGCTGCTGGACGGCGGCAAGCGACTACTGGAGCACTTATTTTCAGCTGTATGAAGCCTTGCGCGGCGCCTTTGCCCGCCGCGGCATTGAGATGACCTACGATCATCTCAACATACACATGATCCCGGAGGAACGCCATGAAGATCAAGGTCGTTGATATGTCCTACGAGGACGCGCTTGCCCAGCCGCCGCAGAAGCATCTGCCCCCGCGCAGGCCTCCGCGCCTTTTCCGCGCGCTGCTGCGCGCCGTCTCCGCGCCCGACCTGCGCGCCACGCACTTTCGCTGCGAAAAGGCCGGCATGGAGCGCCTTGCCGCAGAGGAGCCCTGTCTCATCCTGATGAACCACTCGTGCTTTCTTGACCTGAAAATCGCGGCGACGGTGCTCTATCCCCGCCCGTTCAACATCGTCTGCACGTCGGACGGCTTTGTCGGCAAGGAGGGGCTGATGCGCTTTTTCGGCTGCATCCCCACGCGCAAATTTCAATCCGACACCACGCTCGTGCGCGACATGCTCTACTGCGTGCGCAAGCTGAAATCCTCGGTGCTGCTCTATCCCGAGGCGAGCTACAGCTTCGACGGCACCGCCACGCCGCTGCCCGAAAGCATCGGCAAGTGCGTCAAGGCGCTGGGCGTGCCCGTCGTGATGATCCGCACCTACGGCGCGTTTGCGCGCGACCCGCTTTACAACGGGCTGCAAAACCGCAGGGTCAGCGTCTCGGCGGAGCTGCGCTATCTGCTCTCCCCCGCCGAGATCGCGGAAAAGAGCGTCGGCGAGATCAATGCGCTGCTCTCCGACACCTTCTCCTTCGACAACTTCCGCTGGCAGCAGGAAAACGGCGTCTCGGTCGATGAGCCGTTCCGCGCCGACGGGCTCAACCGCGTGCTCTACAAGTGCCCCCACTGCCTCACCGAGGGCGAGATGGAGGGCAGGGGCACGATGCTCACCTGCCGTCACTGCGGCAGGGCATACCGTCTGACTGAGCTGGGCGCGCTGGAATGCGTGAACGGCGAGGCCGCCTTCACCCATGTGCCGGACTGGTACGCCTGGGAGCGCCAATGCGTGCGCGAGGAGTTGGAAAACGGCAGCTACTGCCTTGATATCCCCGTGCGCATCTGCATGATGGTCAACACGCGCCAGATCTGCCGCGTGGGCGAGGGGCGGCTGCGCCACGACGGGAGCGGTTTTCATCTCACCGGCTGCGGCGGGAAGCTTGACTACCGCCAGAAGCCAGAATCGTCCTACAGCCTGTATGCCGACTACTTCTGGTATGAGATCGGCGATATGCTCTGCATCGGCGACCGCAGCGCGCTGTACTACTGCTTCCCGCTCGCGGGCGGCGACGTGGTGGCAAAGACGCGCCTTGCCGCCGAGGAGCTTTACAAGCTCCGGCGCGCAAACCGGCAGACGCCGGCAAGAAAGGAGCGGGAGACTGTCTGAGGCTGCCCCCGTTCATCGCCTCCCGCAATTCCTGCGCGCCAGATCCTCTGAGCGAACGCGTCTGCCCTCAGGCGGACAGCGCCGCGCGCAAAGGGGATGCGAAGGGATCAGCCGCCGCGCGGCAAGCTTAACGTAAACTTTATTCTTTGCCTCTGTTCAGCGCGGCGCTTTTTTGATAAACTGGAGGATAATTACAGTATCTGAGAAGGAGTGAGCCTTTGTACCAGAAGCAAGTATTACTCGAAAAGCTGAAAGAAGCCGCCGCCTCGGTGCTGCCCATCAGCCTGATCGTCATGGCGGTCTGCTTTGTGCTCGTGCCGGTGGATGCGGGGCTGATGCTCTCGTTTGTGATCGCGACCGCCATGCTGATCCTCGGCATGGGCCTTTTCACGCTGGGCGCGGACATGTCGATGAGCCGCATCGGCAACTACATGGGCGCGAAGCTGACAAAATCGCGCAGCCTGCCGCTGATCCTGTCGGTGAGCTTTGTTCTCGGCGTCGCCATCACGGTGGCGGAGCCTGATCTGCAGGTGCTGGCAGGCAACGTGCCAGAGATCGACACGACGGTGCTCATCCTGACCGTTTCGGTCGGCGTTGGCTTTTTCCTGATGCTGTGCATGGCGCGCATTCTTTTCTCCATTTCCCTGCGCGCGATGCTCATCGCGTTCTACGCTGTCGTTTTTGCCGCGGCATTCTTGTCGGATGCAGGCATTCTCTCCGTCGCGTTCGATTCCGGCGGCGTGACGACGGGGCCGATGACCGTGCCGTTCATCATGGCGCTCGGCGTCGGCGTCGCGTCCATCCGCAGCGATGAAAACGCCAAGGCGGACAGCTTCGGTCTCGTGGGTCTGTGCTCCATCGGGCCGATCCTCTCGGTGCTGCTGCTCGGCGCGATCTACAAGACGCAGCCCAGCGCGTCGGAGAGCGCGGCCGTGTCCGACATTTCCACCACGGTGGAGTTAGGCCAGGACTATCTGCACGCCCTGCCGGAGTACTTATGGGAGGTGACGATGGCGCTGCTGCCGATCGTCGTCTTTTTCCTGATCTTTCAGACCGTTTCGCTCAGGCTCCGCAGGCTGCCGTTCCTGCGCATCACGGTCGGCATCCTCTACACGTATCTCGGGCTCGTGCTGTTCCTCACGGGCGTGAACGTCGGCTTTTCGCCGCTGGGCTATGTGCTTGGTGCGGCACTGGCCGAGGGCTGGAAGCTCTACACCCTTGCCCCGCTCGCCATGCTGATGGGCTGGTTCATCATCAACGCCGAGCCGGCCGTCCACACGCTCAACAAGCAGGTCGAGGAGCTGAGCGCCGGCGCGATCTCCGCCAAGGCGATGGGCATGAGTTTATCCATTGCGGTCTCCGCCGCAGGCGGCCTTGCGATGCTGCGCGTCATCACTGGCATTTCGATCATGTATTTTCTCGTACCCGGCTATCTCATTGCGCTCACTCTGAGCTTTTTTGTGCCGCGCACCTTCACCGCCATCGCGTTCGACTCCGGCGGCGTTGCCTCGGGTCCGCTGACGGCGACCTTCATGCTGCCGTTTGCGACAGGCGCGTGCGAGGCGCTGGGCGGCAGTGTGATGACCGACGCCTTTGGCCTTGTCGCGCTTGTGGCGATGATGCCGCTGATCACCGTACAGGTGATGGGCGCGATCTATATGGTCAAGTCGCGCCGCGCCGAAAGCGGGCCCGCGCTGCCCGACTTCGGTGACGACGAGATCATCGAGCTTTGGGAGGTCTGCTGATATGGAGCTGTATTACATCATCGCCATCACCGACCACGATAAGGGCCGGATCATGAACGAGCTTTACAGCGCCGCGGGGCTGCACACGATCCTCAGCATGCCCGCACGCGGCACCGCCACGAGCGAGCATCTCGCCGTCTACGGGCTGGACGCGACGGAGAAGTACGTCGTCAGCGCCGTGGCAAGCGCGCCCGAGGCGGAGACGCTTCTCCGCTCTGCCAAGCGCAAGCTTTTTATCGACATTCCCGGCAACGGCGTCATGCTGACCGTCCCGCTCAAGAGCGTCGCAGGCGGCAAGACGCTCGCCTATCTCACCGACAGCCAGAAAACAGGAGGTGCTCCGCGCATGGAATTTGAACACGAGCTGATCATCGTCATTCTGAACGAAGGCCATTCCGACTTTGTCATGGACGCGGCGCGCGCCGCGGGCGCGGGCGGCGGCACGGTGCTGCACGCCAAGGGCACCGGCGGCACGCGAGGCGAGAAGTTCTTCAGCGTCAGCCTTGCCGACGAAAAGGACATGATCTACATCATCGCCCACAGGGACGAAAAAGCCGCCATCATGCGCTCGATCAACGAGCAGGCCGGTCCCGCGACAAAGGCGGGCGCGATCTGCTTCTCGCTGCCGATCTCGTCGGTCGCGGGGCTTCGCGCGCGCGACGAGGACTGATTTTCCCTTCGCCCCTCCCCTTTTGCAGCAAAAAAGGCAGACCGCGCCGCGGTCTGCCTTTTCTCTCTTTTCAGCCGTTGAGGATCTTCATGAACTCCTCGCCCGTGATGGTCTCCTTTTCGTAGAGGTGCTTTGCCAGCTCGTCGAGCTTTTCGCGGTTTTCCGTGAGGATGTTCACCGCTTTTTCGTGCTGCTTTTTCACAAGCCCGACCACCAGCGCGTCGATCTTCGTCTGCGTCTCGGCAGAGCATGCGAGCGACGCGTCGCCGCCGAGATACTGGTTATTGACCGTCTCGAGCGCGACCATGTCGAAGTCGTCGCTCATGCCGTAGCGCGTGATCATCGCGCGGGCGAGCTTCGTCGCTTGCTCGATATCGTTCGACGCGCCGGTCGTGACGGAGTGGAACACGACCTCCTCGGCGGCGCGGCCGCCGGTCAGCGTGGCGATCTTGTTCTCCATCTCGGTCCTGCTCATGAGGTAATGGTTGCCCTCCTCGACCTGCATCGTGTAGCCCAACGCGCCCGAGGTGCGCGGCACGATGGTGATCTTCTGCACGGGGGCGGAATTTGTCTGCTTCGCCGCCACGAGCGCGTGGCCGATCTCGTGGTAGGCGACGATCTTCTTCTCCTCATCGGTCATGATGGCGTTCTTCTTCTGGTAGCCGGCGATAACGACCTCGATGCTCTCCTCCAGATCCGCCTGCGTGGCAAAGCGGCGGCCGTCACGCACGGCGCGCAGCGCCGCTTCATTCACGATGTTCGCAAGCTCCGCGCCGGAGGCGCCGCTCGCCATGCGCGCGATCTTGTTGAAATCGACGTCCTCGGCGATCTTGATCTTTCTGGCATGGACCTTCAGGATCGCCTCGCGGCCCTTGAGGTCGGGCAGCTCCACCGGCACGCGGCGGTCAAAGCGGCCCGGGCGCGTGAGCGCGGGGTCGAGGGATTCAGGGCGGTTCGTGGCAGCCAAAATGATGACGCCGTTGTTGCCCTCAAAGCCGTCCATCTCGGTCAGCAGCTGGTTGAGCGTCTGCT
>DHMW01000021.1:4323-6251 GCA_002405995.1 Oscillospiraceae bacterium UBA4632 | reverse complement strand
CGATGCCGCCGGTGGCGAACACGCGGATGCCCGCCATGTCGGCGATCATCATCGTGGTGGTGACGGTGCACGCGCCGTCCCTGCCCTGCGCGACGAGCACGGGCAGGTCGCGGCGGCTGGCCTTCGGGATGCCCGCGCCGGTCTTGCCGAGGTAGTCGATCTCTTCGCGGGTCAAGCCCGCCTTCAGCCGCCCGCCGATGATGGCGATGGTGGCGGGCACCGCGCCCGCCTCGCGGATGATGCTCTCGACCTTCAGCGCCGTTTCAACGTTCTGCGGGTAGGGCATGCCGTGGGAAATGATGGTGGATTCGAGCGCCACGACGGGCTTACCGGCTTTGAGCGCCTCGGCGACCTCGGGGGCGACGTCCAGATACTTGTTCATAATCAAATTCCTCCTGTAAAGTAATAGGTGACAGTATCACGTTTACCTTTTGAGGTAAGATTTTATGATAGCGCGCAAATGTGAAAAAGTCAACCGTGGAAAAGGCTTGAAATCGTATAGGGAATGGCATATAATACATCCATTATCCTGTGAGGACTTCACAAAAAGGAAGGAAAACGATTATGGAACGAGTAAGAATCAGCGCGATCTTTGCCGACAGCGAGCGCTACGCCGGCGGGACCGTCACCGTCTGCGGCTGGGCGAGGACCATCCGCGATATGAAGACCTTCGGATTCATCGAGCTGAACGACGGCTCGTGCTTCCGCAATTTGCAGGTGGTGATGGACGCGAATACTCTTTCCAATTATAAAGAGATCGCCGCGCAGAACGTCGGCGCGGCGCTGATCGTGCGCGGCATGGTCGTTCTCACGCCCGAGGCCAAGCAGCCGCTCGAGGTCAAGGCGGCGTCGATCGAGGTCGAGGGCGCATCCTCGCCCGACTACCCGCTGCAGAAGAAGCGCCACAGCGTGGAATACCTGCGCACCATCCAGCATCTGCGTCCGCGCACGAACCTCTTCTCCGCGGCGTTCCGCGTGAGAAGCGCGGCGGCCTACGCCGTGCACGAGTTCTTCCAGAGCCGCGGCTTTGTCTACGTCAACACCCCCATCATCACCGGCAGCGACTGCGAGGGCGCGGGCGAGATGTTCCAGGTCACGACGCTCGACATGGAAAATCCGCCGAGAACGCCCGACGGCAAGGTCGATTACAGCAAGGACTTCTTCGGCAAGAAGACGAGCCTGACCGTTTCCGGCCAGCTCAACGCTGAGAACTTCGCCATGGCCTTCGGCGATGTTTACACCTTCGGCCCCACGTTCCGCGCCGAGAATTCCAACACCGCGCGCCACGCCGCCGAGTTCTGGATGATCGAGCCGGAGATGGCGTTCTGCGACCTCGACGGCGACCTTGAGGCCATGGAGGCGATGGTCAAGCACATCATCCGCCGCGTGATGGAGCGCTGCCCGGACGATCTCGCGTTCTTCAACAGCTTTGTTGATAAGGGCCTGCTCGAAAGATTGCAGCACGTTGAAAGCTCCGACTTTGGCCGCGTGACCTACACCGAGGCCGTGAAGCTCCTGAAGGAGAGCGGCGTGAAGTTCGACTATCCCGTCGAGTGGGGCATCGACCTCCAGACCGAGCACGAGCGGTACCTGACGGAACAGATCTTCAAGCGCCCCGTGTTCGTCACGGACTATCCGCAGGAGATCAAGGCGTTCTATATGCGTTTGAACGACGACGGCAAGACCGTCGCCGCGGCGGACTGCCTCGTTCCGGGCATCGGCGAGATCATCGGCGGCAGCCAGCGCGAGGAGCGCATCGAGCTGCTCGAAAAGCGCATCCGCGAGCTCGGCATGAATCCCGAGGACTACTGGTGGTACTGCGACCTGCGCCGCTACGGCTCCTGCCGTCACGCGGGCTTCGGCCTGGGCTTCGAGCGCATGGTGATGTATTTAACGGGCATCGGCAACATCCGCGACGTGGAGCTGCA
>DHMW01000021.1:2284-4223 GCA_002405995.1 Oscillospiraceae bacterium UBA4632 | reverse complement strand
ACGTGTCTCCCTCTTTTTTGAGAATTACACTCCGCTTCGTGCCTTGCCGCCCAAAGGGCGGCTTCGACACGCGCGGAGCGAGAAGAGTTTTTTGGCACGCGCATGTCGCGCCAAAAAACGCTCAAGATTTTTCGCGTCTACGGACGCGAAATGATGCGCAGCTTTTGACCGCGGGAACCTTTTCCGTGCGTTTTGCGTCTATATGGATATCCGAAAGAAATGAGGAAAACTCTGATGAAAAAGCGATCTTACCTTCTGCTCTCGCTCGTGCTGGCGCTTTTGCTTGCGGGCTGCGGCGCGAAGAAGAGCATACCCGCCGAGCCGCCGGAGCTGACCGTGACGAACGCGCAGGGCGCGAGCATTACGGCGATGGGCGGCAGCTACGACTGGGACTACGACCTTGGAAACGGCCAGCGCTCAGGCGCGGTCGCCTGCGGCATGCATCCGCTGGACGAAACGCTCCGCGACAGCACGCCCGCGCTCGAGATGCCCGTTGCGCTGTCGGCGTCGTCCCACTACACCGTGACGCTCGACTTCGGCAGCTATGCGCCGCAGTCCGTCTCCCTGCGCTTCTGGAACGAGCAGTGCTGGGGCGACACGGAGGCGAAGCCCGAAACGCTGTTTGCAGAGCAGCAGGACGACGGGACGTACACCGTTGAGCTGATCCCGTCGATCGGCATCTTTGCCGTGGACGCCAGCTGGGACGCGGAGGACTACAAGGGCACGGCGACCTATACCTTCTGCACGAGGGCGGCGGGCGGCGATTCGCTGTACGCGGGCGCGGTGCTCAGCCTGATCGAGAGCGAGGAGATCCGCAGGATCGATATCTCGTGGCTCAGCGGCGGCGTGAGCGTTCAGGCCGTGGGGCAGACCTCGCAGATCACCGTGCAGGAGGACGCCGCAGCGGCGCTGGCGGAGGACGAAAAGCTGGTCTGCGCGGTCGATGGCGACACGCTGCGCATTCGCTTTATGAGCGATGCGAACAGGGACGGCTTCGAGGGTGAAAAGTTCTTGACGGTCAGCCTGCCGTGGGAGCTGGTCAAGAATGCACATTTCGAGGAGATCGACATCGAGACCACCAGCGCCTACGCCTATGTGAGCGCCGATGCGCAGAAGATCGAGCTTTCGACGCTCAGCGGCGACGCGCGCGTGATGGGCGCGAGCTGCCCGGAGGTGGAGATCGAGACCACCAGCGGCAATGCCGGCGTGGTGGACGGCACGTGGGAGAAGGTCGATATCTCGACCGTCTCCGGCGCGATCGAGCTGGCGGGCGATACAGAGAGCGCCGAGATCGAAACGACGAGCGGCAAGGTGGATATTGCCGGTGCGCTCGGCGCGCTGGAGTTTACAAGCGTCAGCGGCGATCTGATTTTGTCCTCTGAGCGCACGCTGCGGCTGGATGCAAAAACCACGAGCGGCAGCATCGATCTCACGCTGCCGGAAAGCGACGGCTTCACCCTGACGCACGAGACCACGAGCGGCGCGCTGGAAACCGATCTGACCGGCCGCGAGGGGACTCTGGTCGCCTGCGGCGACCATTTTACGCGCTACACCGTGCCTGCGCTTTCCGGCGGCAGCACGAGCGAACTGGAGGTCCTGACCGTCAGCGGAGGGCTGGCGATCAAAGCCTCCCGCTTCGGAAACAATTGAATCATATGAAAAAAGGAGAGCGGCGCGCGCCGCTCTCCTTTTTTGCTCAATTCATCTTCGGTTCGCCGATGTCCAGCCACGTCTGGTCGAAGCCATAGGGAAGCAGCTCCTTGATGTGCAGGTGCTTTTCCCCGCCGTTTTTGTTCAGGCACACGACCTCCATGTCCGGTCCAAACTCGTAGAGCACCTGGCGGCACGCGCCGCAGGGATAGCAGTAATCGTCGCTGCGGCCCGCGATGACGATGCGCGTGAAGCGCCGGTGCCCCTCGCTCACGGCCTTGAACGCCGC
>DHMW01000021.1:383-2176 GCA_002405995.1 Oscillospiraceae bacterium UBA4632 | reverse complement strand
TCCTCACATTCGAGCGCCGCGCCGACGGGGAAATGGGAATAGGGAACATACGCCATGTCGAGCATGGCGACGGCCTTCGCCTTGAGTTCCTCCAGCGTCATAAAAACTCCTCCTTATTCGTCCCAGCGCACGCCGAGATCGGGGCGCACGTCGAGGTCGATGATCTCCTTTGCGTCATAGAACTGCGCATACCAGCTGAGAACCTTTTTGCTGCCGCGCAGGGTGGTGCCGTCCGGATGCAGGCGGTCGCAGATGACGGCGGAGATGTCCTCCTTGATGTAGCTGAACGAGCTGGTGCCGACGCTGGCGAAGATGCGGAAGCCCTGGCTTTGCAGGTACTTGAAGCGCTCGCCGGTGGTGTGCCAGTCGTCGCCGTCGGGACGGCCGCCGTGCGGGTAGAACAAAATCTGCGTCGGCCCCACAAGCGAGCCGACCTCGTCCGCCCAGCGCTCGGTGTCGTTGATGACGGTCTGGAGGGGCTTGGTGTCGAGACGGATGTGCCCCCAGGTGTGGCTGCCGAACGTCCAGCCGGTCTCCTTCAGGCGCTGGATGACCGGCTTCACCGCCTCGATCTCGCTTGCGCGGTAGGCTTCGAACGCAGGGCGGTCGGGGCTGTCCGCCGCGATGTCGCGGTCGTCCTGCGTGCGGTAGCCGAGTATCCCCTGATAGCCCGTCAGCGAGAAGATGGCCTTCGCGCCGTTCAGCGAAAAGTCGGGATGCTCATAGACGAACTGGTCGAGGATCGGCGTCGCGTCCAGCTCCTTGGTCAAAAATGTCTCGTTCGTGTAGGGGTCGGTGCATTCCGCCCAGATCTCGCCGTCCTCGCCGACGACGAGCTTGCTCGTAAAGCCCTCGTCGAGCATGTAGGGATAGTAGTTCACGTCGTCAAAGCTGATGACGAGGGGCTTTTTGCCCTCGGGCAGCATCAGGGTGTTTCGCACCATGTGCGTGCCGGACTCGTCCGTCACCTCGCTCCACACATCCTCCATCGCAACCAGGATGTAGCCCCGCTCGTACACGGACTGCAAGATCTTGTTGTATTCGTCCACCGTGACCATCCAGTCGTCCAGGCCGTAGCGCTGGTCCTGGCTGGCGGCGCAGTCGTGGAACGCCCACTGCGGGTAGGCGATGATCGGGTGGAAAAAGAGGTGCTCCACCACCTGATCGGGCCCCCACGCCTGCGTCAGCTGGTCCGCGGACCAGTAATTGCGCACGGCGTCGTAGGGGTCGGCGGCGGGGACGGTATCATCGCCGCCGCCCGTGCCGCCGTCCGGCGGCGCCGTATCATCGGCCTGCGGCGCGCCGCCGTCCGATGTGTCCTCCTTCTGCTGCCCGCAGCCCGCCAGCAGCGCCAGCAGCATCAGCGCGCCGAGCAGCAGCGCCAGAAATCGCTTCATATCGCATTCCTCCTTCTCTCGCTCCCGGTCATTATATCAGACCTTGTCTCTTTTGACTACGGTTTTTCTCATTTTGTTCCCGCCTCTCCGAAAATTGACTTTTTCCGCGCATTCTGTTATAATGCGCCCAAGGCGCTGCACGAACGGCAGGCGGTCAGTCACATTCCCCGAAAGGGGGTGACATCATGCGGATCACGTTCCATATCAGACAGTTTACTGTTACGATCATCGTGAAAAGCAGAAACCGCCACTCGGCCAAGTGACGGTTTCTCTGTTTGTAGAAATCTAACTTTGTTGGGCTGACCGCTTGTCGCAGCGCCCTTCTACGCTCATTATACCATCTGCCGCGCGTTTGTCAAGCGGCGGAACCGCGCGAAAATTGACTTTTTCCGCGCA
>DHMW01000021.1:0-219 GCA_002405995.1 Oscillospiraceae bacterium UBA4632 | reverse complement strand
ACTCGGCCAAGTGACGGTTTCTTTATTGAAGCTATTTACTAAACCGGGCTGACCGCTTGTCGCAGCGCCCTTCTATACTCATTATACCATCTGCCGCGCGTTTGTCAAGCAGAAACCGCCGCTCTGTCAGGCGGCGAAAATGCTATCAATAAGAGTAACAAAGGGAAATCCCTTGTTACTCTTATTTTTTTGTCGCAATCGGAGGTGAAAAAGCCATGA
>DHMW01000085.1:3821-11218 GCA_002405995.1 Oscillospiraceae bacterium UBA4632 | reverse complement strand
CACGATATCGGCAAGGCCGTCGATCATGAGATGGAGGGCACGCACGTTGCACTCGGCGTGGAGTTCCTGCGCAAGTACCACGAAAAGGACGACATCATCCACGCGGTGCAGGCGCACCACAACGACGTGGAGCCGCAGACCATCGTTGCCTGTCTTGTGCAGGCGGCGGATGCGATCTCTGCCGCCCGCCCCGGCGCCCGCCGCGAGAATCTGGAGAACTACATCAAGCGCCTCGAGCAGCTTGAGGAGATCACCGGCAGCTATCCCGGCGTGGATAAGGCGTACGCCATTCAGGCCGGACGCGAGGTGCGCGTGATGGTCAAGCCTGAGCAGGTCAGCGAGGACCAGATGGTCATTCTGGCGCGCGACCTTGCCAAGAAGATCGAAGAGGGGATGGAATATCCCGGCCAGATCAAGGTGCACGTGCTGCGCGAAACGACCGCCATTGAATACGCAAAATGAGGAAAAGCTCCGGCTCTGCCGGAGCTTTTCTGATTTGCTTGCGTTACCCGCGCCGTCCTGCTATACTGGGGAAAACGGAAAAAGCGGAGGAGCGTCATGCTGTATCATGTTCTGGCGGTGGGCGATGTGGTGGGCGGCTGCGGCGTCAGCCACCTCGAGCGCCATCTGCGCGCAGTGAGAAAACAGAGGGAGATCGACTTTGCCGTCGTCAACGGCGAGAACGCCGCAATGGTCGGGCTGACGCCGGACGATGCCGAACGCATTTTCGCCGCGGGGGCGGACGTGATCACGCTCGGCAACCACACGTTCGGCAGGATGCAGATCGCCGATTACCTTGACGACTGCCCGTATATCCTGCGGCCGCACAATCTCGGCGCGCGTATGCCGGGGCGGGGGTACGGCGTTTTCGACTGCGGGCGCGCCCGCATTGCGGTGATGAACCTCATCGGCCGCTGCGACCTTGCCTTCCACGCGGACAGCCCCTTCAAAACGGCGGACGCGCTGCTGAAAGGTGAGGAAAAGCCGACGTTCACGCTGCTCGACTTCCACGCCGAGGCGACGAGCGAGAAGCTCGCCATGGCGTACTACCTCGACGGGCGTGTCAGCGCTGTGTGGGGCACGCACACCCATGTGCCGACGGCGGACGAGGAGATATTTCCCAAGGGGACGGGGTATGTCACGGACCTCGGCATGACGGGGGCGGTGCGCAGCGTGCTGGGCATCCGGCCCGAGCAGTCGGTGGAGACGTTCCTCGGCGGCCTCCCGGGGCGCTACTGCGCGCCGGAGCGGGGCGGCTGCAAGATGCAGGGCGCGATCTTCACGCTCGACGACGCGACGGGGCTGTGCACAGCGGTGGAGCGCGTCGATATACGCTGAGAAAAGGGGAGGGCGACGGATATGAGGATCGTCCATGCGGCGGATTTTCATCTGGACAGCGCGTTCGGCGCGCTGAGCGGCGAACAGGCGAGGCTGCGCCGCCGCGAGAGCCGCGAGCTGCTGCTGCGGCTTGCCAATTACGTCAATCAGACTCAGACCGATATCGTACTGCTTGCGGGCGACCTGTTCGACGGCGGGACCGTGTACCGCGAGACGCTGGAGACGCTTGCCGAGGCGCTGGGCGCGATGCGCGCGCGGGTGTTTATCGCCCCCGGCAACCATGACCCCTACGGCGGGCACTCGCCCTACGCGGCGCAGCAATGGCCGGAGAATGTGCACATTTTTACCTCGCGGAGGATCGAATGCGTGACGCTGCCGGAGCTTCAATGCGCCGTGTACGGCGCGGCATTTACCGAAAGCACGCAGGAGGAGAGCCTGCTCCGGGGCTTTTCCGCGCCGGACGACGCTCTTGTGCACCTGATGGTGCTGCATGGGGACCTTTCTGCGGCGGATACGCGCTACGATCCCATCACGAAAGAGCAGATCGCGGAAAGCGGGCTGGACTACCTGGCGCTGGGGCATACGCACCAGCACGGCGGGCTCCTGCGCGCGGGGCGTACGGCCTACGCCTATTCCGGCTGCCCGGAGGGGCGCGGCTTTGACGAGCTGGGCGAGAAGGGCATTCTCGCCGGCAGCGTGGAGCGCGGAAGGGCGGAGCTTTCGTTCGTGCCCTTTGCACGCAGGCGGTACGAGCTCCTGCGCGTCGATGTGACGGGGAAAGCGCCGGAGGATGCACTGTGCGAAGCGCTGCCGCCATCCGCTGCGCGCGACATTTACCGCGTCGTATTCACCGGCGAGACGGACGAGCGCGGCGTGGACCTTGCCGCCATTGAGGAACGCTTCGCGCCGGACTTTTTCCATCTTGAGCTGCGCGACGAGACGCACATGGGCGGGGACGTCTGGGCGCGGGCGGAGGAGGATTCGCTGCGGGGGCTGTTCCTGCGCGAGCTGCGCAGGCGGTATGACGCGGCGCAGGACGAAGCGGAACGCGCGCGCATCGATCTTGCGGCGCGTTATGGTCTTGCCGCGCTCGACGGGCGCGATATGTGAAGGAGGCGGAGAGCGATGTCCACATGCTTCAGCTGGTGGAAGGAAGAGAAGAAAGCGCTGCTGCTCGGCGCACGGGCGGGGCGGCTCTGGGGCTTTGCCGAGCTGCCCTGCGATGCGCGCAGCCTTGCGCGCTATGCGGGGCTGGCGCTCGGCGCGGCGCTGCGCCTGCGGCGGGAGAGCCGAAAAAGGCGGTAAGAGCGGAAAAAGGGTCGAGGGGGCGCTCCTTTCGACCCCTTTTGATGCGAGATTAAAGAAATTTTAAGGATTATCGCCTGCTTTTGTTCGGGAAGGACTGATACAATGCGGGCGTGAGGTGAGAAGATGTATAACATTCTGATCTGCGACGACGAGCAGGATATCGTCAACGCGCTCAAGATCTATCTTTCGGGCGGAGACTACTGCCTGTTCGAAGCGCACAACGGGCGCGAGGCGCTGGAGGTGGTGGAGCAAAATGACATCCACCTGATCCTGATGGACATCATGATGCCGCAGCTCGACGGCATTGCCGCGACCGCCAAGCTGCGGGAGAAAAGCAACGTGCCCATCATCCTGCTGACCGCCAAGAGCGAGAGCAGCGACAAGGTGCTGGGGCTGAACATCGGCGCGGACGACTACATCACAAAGCCCTTCGACCCGATCGAGGTGCTGGCGCGCGTGCGCTCTCAGCTGCGGCGCTACACGCAGCTGGGCGCAAAAAAGGAAGAGGAAAAGCCGAACACCTATACCGTGGGTCCCATCGTGCTGGATGAGGAGCGCAAGAGCGTCACCGTGGACGGCGACGAGGCGGCGCTCACGCCCATCGAGTTCAACATTCTGCGGCTGCTGATGAAGAATCCCGGGCGCATCTTTTCCTCCGCGCAGATCTACGAGCTGGTGTGGAAGGAGGACTCGCTGGGGGCGGAGACGTCCGTGAGCGTCCATATCCGCCACCTGCGGCAGAAGCTGGAGATCAACCCCTCCGAGCCGCGCTACCTGAAGGTCGTGTGGGGGCTGGGGTATAAAATGGAGGACAAGAAATGAAAGCTGCGTGGACGCGCAATTTCTGGACGAAGACGGTCGCTTTTCTGCTGGCGGCGGCGCTCGTGCCGGTGATGCTGGCTTACGCTGAGGGGCTTGCCTGCTCCTACGGCGGCATGGGCAAGGACTTCTTTACAAGCGATATCTGCCTCGGCGCGGTCAGCCGCGAGTCGTGGGAGATCTTCTCGGAATACACGGACGCGGACGACGGCAGCTATGAGCTGGATAAAATTTTCCCCAAGGGCGACAGCTACAGCAACCTCCGCTTTACCGTGACGAACGGGGAGGGCGTGAAGGAGTTCAGCAATGTCAGCGAGGGAGATCTCTTCTGCTATAGCACTGTTTTTGACGGCAGGGAATTCGGCATCTACCTTGCCGCAGACCTGCCGGCGCAGGATGGCGTTTACTGGGCAAAGGTGTTCTTCGACAAGGCGAATAGATTGGGCGAGGATGCCTCGCCAATGCTTGCTGTCCTCGGCGTCGCCGAGCTGTTCCTTTTCATCTTCCTGGCACGTAGCGCGGGGCGGCGAGAGGACGGCGCGCTCGAGGCGGGCTGGCAGGAGAGGATCCCCTTCGATCTCTATCTGGCGCTGGACTGCTTTGCCGGCGCGTTTCTGTTGGCGGCGGGAGACTACTTCCTGCGCATGTATGCGGACTATTACACGCCGCCCTACGATCTGGGGCTGCTCGGTGTTGCTTTCCTCCTTGCCGTGCTGGTGCTGGGGTTGTGGATGACGCTCTGCGCGCGCGTGAAGGCTGGCAAATGGTGGCGGCACACGGTCACGTTCTGCGTGCTGCGTTTCTGCTGGCGCGCGGTCAAATGGTGCTGGCGGACGCTCTGCGCGCTCTGCCGCGGCATCGTCGGGGGCATCCCGATGATCTGGCGCACGGTGGTGGGCTGCTGCGTGGTCAGCACGCTGCTCTTTGCCCTTGCAAGCGGCCGCGCGGGCGGGATGCTGCTGCTGACGCTGTTCGTGCTGTCCATCGCGGCGTGCCTGTTCTCTCTCCAGCTCCGTAAGCTCCAGAAGGAGGGCGAGGCCCTTGCTGCGGGCGATATGAGCGCGCAGGTGGATACGAAGCGGATGTACTGGGACCTGAAGCGGCACGCGGAAAACCTCAATTCCATCGGCGGCGGCATGGCCATCGCGGTGGAAAAGCAGCTCAAGAGTGAGCGGCTGAAGACCGAGCTGATCACAAATGTCTCGCATGACATCAAAACACCGCTGACGAGCATCCTCAACTATGTGAACCTGCTCCAGCACGAGCATACCCCCGAACAGGAGGAGGACTATCTGAACGTGCTCAAGCGGCAGGCATTCAAGCTCAAAAAGCTGACGGAGGACCTGGTCGAGGCGAGCAAGGCGTCCACGGGCAACCTGCCTGTGAACGCCGCGCGGTGCAGCATGAACGAGCTTCTAGCGCAGGTATCCGGCGAATACGGCGAGCGGCTGGCCGCTGCCGAGCTGACGCTGGTGGATGTGCTGCCGGAGAAGGAGCTTTACTGCTGCGTGGACGGGGCGCTGATGTGGCGCGTGCTCGATAACCTGCTCTCGAACATCTGCAAGTACGCGCAGAGCGGCACACGTGTTTACCTGACGCTGGAAAAAAGCGGCGGCGACGCGGTCGTGACGTTCAAGAACACCTCGCGCGCGGCGCTGAACATCCCGGCGGACGAGCTGATGGAGCGCTTCGTGCGCGGCGACAGCTCGCGCTCGACCGAGGGCAACGGGCTGGGGCTGTCCATCGCGCGGAGCCTGACGGAATTACAGGGCGGCACGATGGCGCTCGCTATCGACGGAGATCTGTTCAAGGCGATCCTGCGGTTCCCGACGGTGGTGTAAAAGGCGGAAAAAAGGAGAAGGGGCGCAGCCCCTTCTCCTTTTTTTCAGGCGGCGCAGTTGCTGTTGTGTTTTGCGCGGCTTTGCGGTATACTGTACGCAGTGAGAATCTGCACATAAGGAGGGGACTGCCATGAAGCTGATGGTGCTTGACGGCAACTCCATCATCAACCGCGCCTATTACGGCGTCCGCCCGCTCACCACGCGCGACGGCTTTTTCACCCACGCGATCTTCGGTTTTCTGACGATGCTCGGCCGTCTCCTCGACGAGGAAAAGCCCGAGGCACTGTGCGTCGCCTTCGACCGCCGCGAGCCGACGTTCCGCCATTTGGAATACGAGGGGTATAAGGCCACGCGCCACGCCATGCCGGAGGAGCTCGCCATGCAGCTGCCGGTGCTCAAGGACGTGCTCGACGCGATGAATATCCCCCGCTACGAGCTCGCGGGCTTTGAGGCGGACGACCTGATCGGCACGATCTCGCGCAGGTGCGAAAGCGCGGGCTGGGACTGCGTCGTCGCCACGGGAGACAAGGATTCCTTGCAGCTCGTGACCGACCGCACGACCGTCAAGCTCATCTCCACGCGCATGGGCCAGACCACGACGAAGGACATGACGCCCGAGACATTTTTTGAAGGCTACGGCTTTGCGCCCGTCCATATCGTTGACCTCAAGGCGCTGATGGGCGACGCGAGCGACAATATCCCCGGCGTGCCGGGCATAGGCGAAAAGACGGCGATGGCACTCATTCAGAAATATCAGAGCATCGACGAGATCTACCGTCTGCTGCCCGACATCGAGGCTAAGCCGGGCGTCATCAAAAAGCTCACCGAGGGCGAGGAGAGCGCGCGGCAAAGCTTCCGCCTTGCCACCATTGTCACCGATGCGCCGCTGGACTTCTCTCCGCAGGAAAACCTGCGCAAGGCGCCGTCGGATGCGCTCTACCCGATCTTCATGAAGCTCGAGTTCACGAAGCTCATCGACAAATACGGCCTCAAGCCGCCCGCCGGCGTTCCGGCTGCTGAAAAGCCGGCTGACCTCACCGTGACCGCCGAGGCCGTGACCGTGGCGGAAAGGGCAGAGGAATTTCTCGCGCTCTTCCGCAAGGCGGAGCACGTGACGCTCCTGGCGCTGCCTGATCTCTCCGGCGTGATCGTGGACTGCGACACGGGCGAGCATTCCGCCGTTTCCGCCGAATTCTGCTTTAATTGCTACGAGGGTGACTGGAACGCGCTGCTGCGCGCGCTGTTTTCAGACGATATCAAAAAGGTCAGCCACAACGTCAAGGACCTCCAGCGCACGCTGCTCGAAAACGATCTTCCCATTGACGGCTTCGTTTTCGACACGGCGCTCGCAGGGTATCTGCTCGACGCGACGGCGGGCAAGTACGACATTGCGTCGCTTTTCGCCGCCTACTTTCACCGGACGCTCACCGAGCCGAAGCACTTGGAGCCAGAGGCCTTCTCGATGCTCGGCGACACAGCCGAAGCCGAGACGGCGTTCCATATCTACACCAGCGCTGTCGATGCGCTGTATGAGACCTTTGCCCCCGCGCTCGAGGAGCGCGGGCTGCACGAGCTCTATTATAACGTAGAACTGCCCCTCTGCGCCGTGCTCGCGCGCATGGAGCACGCGGGCATGCGCGTCGATGCGAACGCCCTTGCGGCGTTTGGCAGTGAGATGGAGTCGCAGCTCAAAACGCTCGAACAGCACATCTATGAAGAGGCGGGCGGGGCGTTCAACATCAACTCTCCCAAGCAGCTCGGCGAGGTGCTTTTTGAGAGATTGCAGCTCCCGCACGGCAAGAAAACAAAGACCGGCTGGTCAACGAATGCGGACGTGCTCGAAAAGCTGCGGTGGGAGAACCCTGTCGTCGAGGAGGTCCTGCAATACCGCCAGTACGCCAAGTTCCGCTCAACGTATTGCGATGGGCTGCTGAAGGTCATCGCGCCCGACGGGCGCATCCACACGAGCTTCCAGATGACCGTCACGGCGACGGGGCGTCTGAGCTCGACCGAGCCGAATTTGCAGAACATCCCCACGCGCACGCAGCTCGGCAGCGAATTCCGCCGCATGTTCGTGCCCGCGGACGGCTG
>DHMW01000085.1:1066-3762 GCA_002405995.1 Oscillospiraceae bacterium UBA4632 | reverse complement strand
GTCGATGCGGACTACAGCCAGATCGAGCTGCGGCTGCTTGCCCATATTTCCGGCGACGAGGCGATGAAGCAGGCGTTCCTGTCCGGCGAGGATATCCACACCGTTACGGCCGCGCAGGTATTCGGCGTGCCGGCCGATCAGGTCACCCGGCAGATGCGCTCGCACGCAAAGGCGGTGAACTTCGGCATCGTGTACGGCATCTCCGCCTTCTCCCTCGCGCAGGACATCGGCGTGCCGGTGTACGAGGCGAAGGAGTATATTGAAACGTACTTTGCACGCTTTCCCGGCATCCGCCGCTATATGGATGAGGTCGTGCAGCAGGCGAAGGAGCGCGGCTACGTTGAAACGCTGATGCACCGCCGCCGCGCGCTGCCGGAGCTGACGGCGAGCAACTTCAACACCCGCTCATTCGGCGAGCGCGTCGCGCGCAACATGCCCATCCAGGGAACGGCGGCGGACGTCATCAAGCTCGCGATGGTGCGCGTGGACGAACGGCTGCGCAGGGAAAAGCTGAAGGCGAAGCTCATTTTGCAGGTGCACGATGAGCTGATCGTCGAGTGCCCCGAGGAGGAAAAGGAGACCGTCGCCCAGCTTCTCACCGAGGAGATGGAGGGCGCGGCGCACCTTTCTGTCCCGCTGACGGCGGAGGCCCACTGGGGCAAAAACTGGCTGGAAGCCAAGTGACGCGCGGAGGAGGTATTATGGAACATTTGAAAAAGCAGGTGCGCATCGTCCCGATGACGGCGGAGCACCTCGACGAGGTCGCGGCGCTGGAGCGGGAATGCTTCTCCACGCCCTGGTCGCGCAATATGCTCTCAGAGGAACTGGAGAACGCCTGTTCCGCCTTTCTTGTCGCGCTGGATGCGGACGACGGCAGCGTCGTGGGCTACGCGGGGCTGCTCGCCATCGCGGGCGAGGGCTACATCACCAATGTCGCCGTCCGGCCGGAGAGCCGCCGCGGCGGCGTGGCGGGCCAGCTGCTGGACGTATTCATCCGCTTTGCCGAGGGCAGCGGGCTTGCCTTCCTGACGCTTGAGGTGCGCGCGGGCAACTACCCCGCCATCGCGCTCTACGGCAGCCGCGGCTTCCGCGGCGTGGGGCGGCGCAGGAACTACTATGAGCACCCGAAGGAGGACGCCATCATCATGACGCGCGAATTTGCTCCGGCTGCGGAAACGGGGGCGGCGCAATGAAAATTCTCGCGTTCGAGTCCTCATGCGACGAGACCGCCGCCGCGGTCGTGGAGGATGGGCGCAAGGTGCTCTCCGATGCTATCGCCTCGCAGGCGGATATCCACGCCCTCTACGGCGGCGTCGTGCCGGAGATCGCCTCGCGCAAGCATATTGAGGTCATCGCCGCGCTGACCGATCAGGCGCTCAGGGAGGCCGGCGTCGAGAAAAAAGACATCGGCGCCGTTGCCGCGACCTACGCGCCGGGGCTGATCGGCGCGGTGCTCGTGGGGCTGAACTTTGCAAAGTCCGCCGCCTATGCGCTCGGCGTTCCGCTCATCCCCGTGCATCATATCCGCGGGCATATCGCGGCGAATTATCTGGCGTTTCCGGAGCTCGAGCCGCCGTTTCTGGCGCTGTGCATGTCCGGCGGGAACACGCTGCTCGTCGATGTGCGGGGCTACACGGACTTTGCGCTTCTCGGCGCGACGCGCGACGACGCGGCGGGTGAGTGCTTCGATAAGGCCGCGCGCGTGCTGGGCCTTTCCTACCCCGGCGGCGCGGCGATGGACAAGCTCGCCCACGAGAGCGAGGGCGGCGTCTACGAGCTGCCGCGCGCGAAGATCGACGGGTGCCCGCTCGATATGAGCTTTTCGGGGCTCAAGACCGCCGTCGTGAACCTTGCGCACAACGCAGAGCAGACCGGCAGGCCGCTCGACCGCGCGGCGCTCGCGCGCGATTTTACGCAGGCGGTCGTCGATGAGCTGGTGCCGCGCGCAATGCTTGCCATGCAGCAGAGCGGGCACAGAGTGCTCGTCGCCGCGGGCGGCGTGGCGGCGAATTCCTTCATCCGCGCCGCGCTGGAAAGCGAGTGCGAAAAGCGCGGGTACAGGCTGTACCTGCCGCCGCTGAGACTCTGCGGCGACAACGGCGCGATGATCGGCGCGCAGGGCTATTACGAATACCTCGCCGGCGCGCGGGCAGACTGGTCGCTCAACGCCTGCGCGACAAGGGACATCGACGACCCGGTCGTCTGACGCTTTTGCGGACAAAAGGGGACGCCCTCGCAGTGAGGGCGTCCCCTGGTCTTTTATTGCAGAGCGTTCAGTATGCAACGCCCCAGTAGATGTCGGTGGTGCAGTCCCTGCCGCAGCAGACGCATTTGCCGGTCGTGCCGCTCTGCTTGAGGGGCATGCAGCGGGAGGAAACGCCCGCCTGTTCCTTCATCTTCAGCTCGCACTCAAGGCTGCCGCACCACTTGGTGCGGGCAAAGCCGCCGCGGCCGGACGCCATCTCCCTGACCTCGTCGATGGTCTTTAAGTCGAACGTGTTGTCCTCGAGGTTCTTCTCCGCCATCGCATAGAGGTTATCATGAATCGCATCCAGCAGCGTCTTGACCTCTTCGACAATGCCGTCGATCTTCGCCGTGGCCTTTTCGCCGTTGTCGCGGCGGACAAGGCAGCAGTTTCCCTCGGCCAGATCGCGGGGGCCGAGCTCGAGGCGGATGGGCACGCCGCGCATCTCGTA
>DHMW01000085.1:872-996 GCA_002405995.1 Oscillospiraceae bacterium UBA4632 | reverse complement strand
ACTTCCAGCCCATGGACTGGTCGCTGTCGTCCAGCTTGACGCGGACGCCGGCGGCGGTGAGGTCCGCCATCACGCTCTTGGCGGTCTCGAGAACCTCGGGGTTCTTGTGCGCGGCGATGGGCAC
>DHMW01000085.1:605-766 GCA_002405995.1 Oscillospiraceae bacterium UBA4632 | reverse complement strand
CCGTTGTTGTCGCCGTGGGTCATGATGACCGCGCCGATCATGCGCGTGGTGGAGCCCCAGGACGTCTGGAACGGGTACTGGAGCTTATTGTCGCGGCCGGTGAAGGTCACGTCGTAGGCACGGGAGAACTTGTCGCCGAAGTAGTGGCTCGTCGCGCCCTG
>DHMW01000085.1:345-527 GCA_002405995.1 Oscillospiraceae bacterium UBA4632 | reverse complement strand
CTGGAGGGCCTTGCGGTCCTTCATCATGCACTCGACGGTGTAGGTCGCCTCGGCGCCTGCAAATTTCTCCTTCTCGGTCTTGCGGCCGGGGACCACGGGGATCGCCAGCACGTGGCGGAAGAAGTCGGCGTAGCAGTTGAGCTGCTGCATCGTCTCACTCTGCGCCTCCTCGGCGGTCTCGT
>DHMW01000085.1:0-287 GCA_002405995.1 Oscillospiraceae bacterium UBA4632 | reverse complement strand
CCCTCCTGCCACCAGAACTCGCGCGAGCGCAGGAACGGGCGGGTGGTCTTTTCCCAGCGGATGACGGAGCACCACTGGTTGTAGAGCATCGGCAGCTGGCGGTAGGTCTGCAAGACGCGGGACCAGTGGTCGCAGAACATCGTCTCGGACGTGGGGCGGAAGGCAAGGCGCTCTTCGAGCTTCTCGCTGCCGCCCATCGTGACCCACGCCACCTCGGGCGCGAAGCCGTTGACCAGCTCGCCCTCTTTTTTGAGCAGGCTCTCGGGGATCAGGACGGGCATCGCCAC
>DHMW01000119.1:26500-31018 GCA_002405995.1 Oscillospiraceae bacterium UBA4632 | reverse complement strand
GGCGACACCGTTACCGCAGAGGCTCTGCTTGCAAAGGGCATCCTGAGCAAGTGCGCGTATGGTTACAAGGTCCTTGGCAACGGTTCCGTTACCAAGAAGGTCACTGTTCAGGCCGCTGCGTTTTCCCAGTCTGCTAAGGAAGCAATTGAAGCAGCTGGCGGAAAGGCAGAGGTGGTCTAAGTGATTCAGACGATCCGCAAGGCATGGGGCATTCCCGAACTGCGTAAGAAGATCGTGTTCACGCTGCTGATCCTGCTCATCTTCCGCATCGGTAATGCGATCCCTGTCCCCTATATCGATACCGCCACGCTCAAGACCTATCTTGACACCATGAGCGGCACGGTGCTCGGCCTGTACAACGTGATGTCCGGCGGCGCATTCGCCGAGGCAACGGTCTTTGCGCTGGGCGTGCAGCCCTACATCAACAGCTCGATCATCATCCAGCTGCTGACGATCGCGATCCCCGCCCTCGAGCGTCTCGCCCGCGACGGCGGCGAGGCCGGCAAGAAGAAGATCGCTTCCATCACCCGCTATGCGACGGTCGCCATTGCCCTGCTTCAGGGCTTCGGCTACTACGTCATCTGCAAGAACTACAGCATCCTTGAGCAGCAGGGCATTTGGCCCGCGCTCGTCATCATCGTCTCGTTTGTCGCCGGCTCCTCCTTTGTTATGTGGCTGGGCGAGCAGGTCAACGAGTTCGGTGTCGGCAACGGTATCTCCATCATCCTGTTCGCAGGCATCCTCTCCCGCGTGCCCAACATGATCACCATGGCGATCAACTACATCGCCGGTAAGGGCAGCATCGGCTACCTGTGGATCGCGCTGCTCGTGCTCGGTGTGCTCGCGATGATCGTTCTGATCGTTCACGTCAACGAGGCGGAGCGCCGCATCCCGGTGCAGTATGCCAAGCGTCAGGTCGGCCGCAAGATGTACGGCGGCCAGGCATCCACCCTTCCCATGAAGGTGAGCATGTCCGGCGTTCTGCCCATCATCTTTGCGCAGTCCATCGCATCCCTGCCCGCGACCATCTGGGCGTTCATCGGCACTCCCGCCGAAGGCACCGTGGGCCGCAGCATCTATGATGCGATCGACACGAAGTCTGTGCTGTATCTCATCGCCTACTTCCTGATGATCATCGGCTTCAGCTACTTCTACGCGACCATTCAGTTCAACCCCGTTGAGATCTCCAATAACCTCAAGCGCAACGGCGGCTTTATCCCCGGCTTCCGCCCGGGCAAGCCCACGTCTGACTTTATTGCCAAGGTCCTCAACAAGATCACGCTCTTCGGCGCGATCTATCTCGGCATCGTGGCGATCTGCCCGCTGATCGTCGGTAAGGCGCTGGGCAACCAGAGCCTCGCCATCGGCGGCACCTCGGTCATCATCGTTGTCGGCGTTGCCCTTGAAACGGTCCGCGCGCTGGAGTCTCAGATGATGATGCGCCAGTACAAGGGCTTCCTTGAGTAAGAAAGGCACCAAATGAAACTGATTTTATTGGGCGCTCCCGGAGCAGGAAAGGGCACACAGGCCGCCATCCTCTCCCGCGAGCTTGGGATCCCTGCGATCTCCACCGGTAACATTCTGCGCGCTGCCATTCAGGAAGGTACGCCGACGGGAATGAAAGCCAAGTCCTACATGGACGAAGGCCATCTGGTACCCGATGAGGTCATCATCGGCATCATCAAAGAGCGGCTTGCGCAGGACGATTGCGCGAGGGGCTACATCCTCGACGGTGTGCCCCGCACGATCGCGCAGGCGGAGGCTCTTGAGGCGGCCGGTATCAAGTTCGATCATGTCGTTTCCATGGAGGTCGCCGATGCGACCATCATGGAGCGCATGAGCGGACGCAGAGTGTGCGGCAAGTGCGGCGCGAGCTACCATGTGAAGGCAGTGCCGCCCAAGGCCGAGGGCGTGTGCGACGTCTGCGGCGGCGAGCTTGTTGTGCGCAAGGACGATAAACCCGAAACGGTGAAGAACCGTCTTGCGGTCTATCATAGGGAAACGGAGCCGCTGAAGGATTTCTATCACGAGCGCGGCGTGCTGTATCCCGTGGAGGATATGGGTTCGGTCGATGCCACCTCCAAAGCGATCCTTGCGGTCCTCGGACAGAGAGGGTGATCCCATGATCATTGTCAAGTCAGAGCGCGAGATCGAACTGATGCGCCGAGCGGGAAAAATTACCGCGGCTGCCCGTGCGTTAGCAGGGGAAATGGTAAAGCCCGGCGTGACAACCCGAGAGATCGACAAAGCAGTGTTCCATTTTATTCGTTCGCAGGGAGCCGAGCCGTCGTTCCTCAACTACAACGGCTATCCCGCCAGCGTATGCGTGTCCGTCAACGACGAGATCATCCACGGCATCCCGGGTCCCCGGGTGCTCAGGGAGGGCGATATCGTCAGCGTGGACGTGGGCGCATACATCGGCGGCTTCCACGGCGACTGCGCAGCCACCTACCCTTGCGGAAAGATCTCCGAAGAGGCACAGCGGCTGATCGACGTGACCCGTCAGAGCTTTTTTGAAGGATTTGCGCAGGCCCGCGAGGGCAACCGCATCTCCGACATCTCCCACGCCGTGCAGGCGTATGTGGAGGCGAACGGCTTCTCCGTCGTGCGCGAGTATGTCGGCCATGGCGTCGGCAGAAACATGCACGAGGCGCCCGAGATCCCCAACTACGGGGCGCCGGGCCACGGACCGAAGCTGCTGCGCGGCATGACGATCGCCGTCGAGCCGATGGTGAACGCGGGCAGCGCCGCCATCCGTCAGATGAATGACGGGTGGACCGTCCGGACCCGGGACGGCAAGTACGCGGCGCACTACGAGAACACCATCCTCATCACTGCCGGTGAGCCGGAGATTCTGACGGCTCCCGCACCCTGAGAGGACGCTATGGACATTGCAAATCTTGTTCAGGCAACCGCCGGCAGGGAACAGGGCAAATACTTCTTCGTGCTGGACACAGACGGGGAGTACCTGCTGCTGGCCGACGGCAAGTCCCGCCGGATCGAAGCGCCGAAGCGGAAATCGCGCAAGCACGTCCGCTTCATCGCCGAGAGCGCGGAGCCTGTCGCCGAAAAGATCAGAAGCAAAGAAAAAATCACAAACAGTGAGCTTCGTAAAGCCATCGCCGCGCACAGCGGCAAGGAAAATCCGGACCAGGAGGGATAACACTTGGCAAAATCCGACATGATTGAAGTGGAAGGCGTTGTTGTTGAAGCGATGCCCAACACCACATTCCAAGTAGACATTGGAAATGGACACACGATCTTAGCGCATATTTCCGGAAAGCTCAGAATGAATTTCATCAGGATTCTGCCCGGCGACAAGGTCACAGTGGAGATGTCTCCCTATGATCTGACCCGCGGCCGGATCACCTGGCGTACTAAGTAATGGAGGTTTATCGACATGAAAGTAAGACCGTCCGTGAAGCCCATGTGCGAGAAGTGCAAGGTCATTCGTCGTAAAGGCCGTGTCATGGTCATTTGCGAGAATCCCAAGCACAAGCAGCGCCAGGGCTAAGACTTAATTGGAGGTTAAAAAGTATGGCACGTATTGCCGGTATTGACCTGCCCAAGGATAAGCGAATCGAAATCGGTTTGACTTACATCTATGGTATTGGCAGAAAGAGTGCTCAGGAGATCCTGGCACAGACAGGCGTGAACCCCGACACCCGCGTGAAGGACCTGACCGATGCAGACGAAGCCAAGCTTCGTGAGGCTATCGACCACGGCTATATCGTGGAAGGCGACCTTCGCCGTCAGACCGCGCTTGATATCAAGCGCCTCAGCGAGATCGGCTGCTATCGCGGCACCCGTCATCGCCGCGGCCTGCCCGTTCGCGGTCAGCGCAGCAAGACCAACGCACGCACCCGCAAGGGTCCCAAGAAGACCATTGCGAACAAGAAGAAGTAAGGAGGGAGAATAGAATATGGCAAGCAATGCTAAGAACGGCAAGAAGGTCATCCGCCGCCGCCGCGAAAAAAAGAATGTTGAGCGTGGCCAGGTCCACATTCGTTCTTCCTTCAATAACACCATGGTCACGGTGACCGACTCCCAGGGCAACGCCCTTTCCTGGGCTTCCTCCGGCGGTCTCGGCTTCCGCGGCAGCAAGAAGTCCACCCCCTTCGCCGCGCAGAGCGCCGCCGAGACGGCCGCCACCGCCGCGATGGAGCATGGCCTCAAGACCGTCGAGGTCTTCGTCAAGGGTCCCGGCCAGGGCCGCGAGGCTGCGATCCGTGCGCTCCAGGCCGTCGGCCTCGAGGTCACGATGATCAAGGACGTCACGCCCATTCCTCACAATGGCTGCCGTCCCCCGAAGCGCCGTCGCGTGTAATCGAAAGAGGAGGTTAAAAGCAATATGGCAAAGAATATGCAGCCGATCGCCAAGCGCTGCAAGGCTTTGGGCATTTCTCCTGCTGAGATGGGATATGCGAAGAAGACCACCAACCGCAATCCCGGCAGCCAGATGAAGAAAAAGAAGAGCGAGTACAGCGTCCAGCTCGCTGAAAAGCAGAAGGTCAAGTT
>DHMW01000119.1:22004-26437 GCA_002405995.1 Oscillospiraceae bacterium UBA4632 | reverse complement strand
CGGTATCCTGGAAAAGCAGTTCCGCGGCTACTATGAGGCTGCCGCTGCCGCCCCCGGCAAGACCGGCGATAACCTGCTGATCATGGTCGAGCGCCGTCTGGACAACATCGTTTACCGTCTGGGCTTTGCGATGACGCGCCGTCAGGCCCGTCAGCTCGTCAGCCACGCGCACTTCACCGTCAACGGCAAGAAGGTCAATATCCCCTCCTATCTTGTCAAGGCCGGCGATGTGATCGAGGTCGCGGAGAGCAGCCGCTCCTCCGAGGTTTTCAAGCGCCTGACGGGTCAGGATGCGCCCGTGTTCGTCGTTCCCACCTGGCTCGAGCGCGACAAGAACAGCCTGAAAGGCACTGTGGTTCATCTTCCTGCCCGCGAAGAGATCGACATTCCCGTTGAGGAGCACCTCATCGTTGAGTTGTACTCCAAGTAATCGGCGGCGAGCCCTCAACAGACACACGCAGAAATTTGGCGTGGACTTTGAGACCACAAAATGGAATAGGAGGGTAACTGCATGATTGAAATTGAAAAGCCCAAGATCGAGTGTACGGAAGATCCTGCAAACGGTTCCTACGGCAAGTTCGTTGTTGAGCCGCTGGAGCGCGGCTACGGCATCACGCTGGGCAATGCGCTGCGCCGCATTATGCTCTCATCCCTGCCCGGCACTGCCGCCACGTCGATCAAGATCGCCGGCGTGCAGCATGAGTTCTCCACCATCCCCGGTGTGAAGGAGGATGTGACGGAGATCGTGCTCAACATCAAGAGCCTGATCACGCGCCTGCACAATGCGGACGGCATCAAGACCGTCTACATTGAGGCTGCGGGCCCCTGCGAGGTCAAGGCGGGCGACATCAAGTGCGACAGCGAGGTCGAGGTCCTCAACCCCGAGCTGCACATTGCCACGCTTGATGCCGGCGCGACGCTCAACATGGAGCTGACGCTGTCCCACGGCCGCGGCTACGTCTCCGCAGACCGGAACAAGACCGCGCAGACTCCCATCGGCGTCATTCCCGTTGACTCCATCTATACGCCCGTGTACAAGGTGAATTACACCGTGGAAAACACGCGCGTGGGCAATATGACCGACTTTGACAAGCTGACGCTCGAGGTGTGGACCGACGGTACCATTTCCCCGCGCGACGCCGTCTCTCTCGGCGCGAAGATCCTCTGCGACCACTTTGCGCTCTTTACCGACCTTTCCGACGCGATGGGCAGCAAGTCCACCGTGGTGGAGAAGGACGAGGCAAAGCGCGACAAGGTGCTGGAGCTGACGATCGAGGAGCTGGATCTGAGCGTGCGCAGCTTCAACTGTCTCAAGCGTGCCAATATCAACACGGTCGAGGATCTGATTTCCAAGACCGAGGACGATATGATGAAGGTGAGAAATCTCGGCCGCAAGAGTCTGGAAGAGGTCATCAACAAGCTGGCGATGATGGGACTGTCCCTGGCCAGCGAAGACAACAACTAATGACCGCACCCTACGCCCACACGTAGAACGACGGCCGACAACTTATCCTTACAAGGAGGAAAACCACTATGCCCGGAACTCGTAAGCTCGGTAAGACTACCGATCAGCGTATGGCGATGCTCCGTCAGCAGGTCACCGATTTCCTGGATAACGGCAAGATGGAGACCACGGTCACCCGTGCCAAGGAGATCAAGCCCATGGCTGAGAAAATGATCACCCTCGGCAAGAAGGGCGATCTGGCGGCCTACCGTCAGGCGATGAGCTTCATCACCCGCGAGGACGTCTGCAAGAAGCTGTTCAAGGAGATCGCTCCCGGCTATGCCGAGCGTAACGGCGGCTACACCCGTATCGTCCGCACCGGCGTGCGCCGCGGCGACGCTGCGGAGACCGCGATGATCGAGCTGGTCTGAGCCAAAGCACAGCAGCTGAACTGAAGTAAAAAGCCCTTTTGTATGGCAGATCGCGAAGCCATACAAAAGGGCTTTTTATCAGGATATGCGAAAAAACAAAAAAGGGAAGCGGACCGACCGGTCCGCTTCCCTTTTTTGCTTGGGATCGCTTACAGCATGTTCAGCACGAGCGTCAGGACGATGAACACGGCGCCGACCCATTTGGTCGCGCGGGCGAGCTTGGCGTCCATGCTCTTGGCCTTGTTCTTTGCCATGAAGGAATCGGCGACACCGCCGATCGCGCCGCTCAAGCCGGCGGACTTACCGCTCTGGAAGAGGACGACGGCAATGACGAACAGACCGCAGAGAAGCTGAAGAATGGTGACGAATAAAGTCATGTTGATAACCTCCAAGTTGATGAACGTGAGCGTTCACGCGATTTTCACAGGTATTCATATTACCATAGAAGCATACGAAAAGCAAGACCGATTTTTGCTTTTTCGCCCTTTTGCCCGTTACGTTCCAAGGCGAGAGGGGCTGCGGAGTCAGACGGCGGCAGGGTCACGCTGCGGCGCGGCATCGTATGCCGCCGGCGCCGTCTCCTGCTGCGCGCGCAGGGCGCGCTGCGCCGCCGTCAGCATCAGCTTGATGCGGTTGAGCTGGTTGACCTCGCTTGCACCGGGGTCATAGTCCACGGCGACAATGTTGGAGGCGGGATACGCCGCGCGCAGCGCCTTGATAACGCCCTTGCCGACCACATGGTTCGGCAGGCACGCGAACGGCTGGATACAGACAATGTTCGGCGTGCCGGAGGTGATCAGCTCGACCATCTCTCCAGCGAGGAACCACCCCTCGCCATATTGATTGCCGATGGAGAGGAAGGGGCGCGCGAGACCTGCAACGTGGGCGATGGAGCAGGGCGCGTCGAAGCGCCTGCTCGCGCGGAGCGCGTCGCCCGCGGGCTTGCGGATGCGCTCGAGCAGCGGCACGCCGAGCTTGGCGCTCGCGGAGCACTTCCAGCTCTGACCAAAGTGTGTATGGCGGTAATCCTGCTCGTAGACCGTTGCGGCAAAGAAGTCGAGCAGGTCCGGTACGACTGCCTCTGCGCCCTCGCGCTCCAAAAGCTCGACGACATGGTTGTTGGCGAGCGGCATATACTTGACCAGGATCTCGCCGACCACGCCGACGCGCGGCTTTCTGAGCGTCTCATCGATGGGCAGGGCGTCAAAGTCCGCGACAATGCCGCGGCAGAGCTGGGCGTAGCTGTACTTGGGATGTGCGCTCGTGAGGGATTCGATGCAGATGTCGCGCCACTTGCGGTGCAGCGCGTCCGCGCTGCCCTTTTCAAGCTCGTAGGGGCGCACGCGGTAGAGACAGCGCATCAGTACATCGCCCAGCACCACGCCCTTGAAGCCCGCGGCGATCATGGCGGGCTTGAGGCGGAAGCCCTCGTTCGTCTCCATGCCGTTGGCATTGAAGGAGATGACGGGGATGTGCTCCAGCCCCGCCTTTTCGAGCGCGCGGCGGATGAAGGCGATGTAGTTGCTCGCGCGGCAGCAGCCGCCGGTCTGCGACATGATGAGCGCGAGATGGTCGGTGTCGTAGCGCCCGGAGAGCACCGCCTCCATGAACTGCCCCACAACGGTGATGGAGGGGAAGCAGGCGTCGTTGTTGACGTATTTCAGCCCCATGTCGATCGCGCCGCGGTCATCGTTTTTCAGGACCTCGAAGTTATAGCCGTAGCGGCGAAAGACCGGCTCGATGATGTCAAAGTGAATGGGGCTCATCTGGGGAGCGAGGATCGTCCAGCGCTCGCGCTGCATCTGCTTTGTATAGTGCGCGCGTTCATAGGGCTGCGCGAGGGGGTGTGAGCGGATGCCGCGCTCGCGCCGCATGGCGACGGCGGCGAGCAGCGAGCGGATGCGGATGCGCACCGCGCCGAGGTTGTTGACTTCGTCGATCTTAAGGCAGGTGTAGAGCTTGCCGCCCTGCTCCAGAAGCTCGCAGACCTCGTCGGTCGTGACGGCGTCCAGCCCGCAGCCGAACGAGTTGAGCTGGATGAGCTCCAGATCGTCGCGCCCGCAGACAAATTCTGCCGCAGTGTAAAGGCGGGAGTGGTAGACCCACTGGTCGTTCACGCGCACGGGGCGCTTGGGCGTAAAGCCGATGGGCAGGCAGTCCTCGGTCAGCACCGTCAGCCCGTAGGCGGCGATCAGCTCGGGGATGCCGTGGTTGATCTCGGGATCGACGTGGTAGGGCCGCCCTGCCAGCACAACACCGCTGCCGCCGTTTTTCTCCATAGCGGCGAGCGCCTTTGCGCCCGCGGCGCGGATATCGGCTTTTGCGTTTTGCTGCTCCTGCCACGCGCGCTGCACGGCGCGGCGCGTTTCCGCCTCGGGAATGTCCCACGCTTCGCGGCAGAAGCGCACGAGCCGGGCGGCGGCGATCTTTTCGCTCGTGAAAGCGAGGAAGGGGCGCAGGTACCGCACCGAGCCGTCGGTCACGGCCTCGACATTGTTCTTGATGTTCTCCGGATAGGAGACGACGATGGGGCAGTTGTAATGATTCTGCGCGCCGGG
>DHMW01000119.1:16768-21812 GCA_002405995.1 Oscillospiraceae bacterium UBA4632 | reverse complement strand
GGGGAGAGGATGACGCGGAAGCCAAGCTCGCGGAAGAATACCGCCCAGAACGGATAGTTTTCATACATGTTCAGCACGCGCGGGATGCCGATCTCGCCGCGCGGCGCGTTTTCCGGCTCCAGCGGGGGATAGGCGAACAGACGCTCGCGCTTGTAGGCAAAAAGGTTTTCGCCGGGGGCGGCGTTCGCCTCCCCGCGCAGCGCCTTTTCGCAGCGGTTGCCGCTCACATGGCGGCGGCCGCCGGGGAAGGTGCTGACCGTGAGCATGCAGTGGTTCTGGCAGCCCTGGCAGCGCGCGGCGGAGGTCTTGTACGTGAGCTGTTCGATCTCTGCGAGCGAGAGCATCGTGCTCTGCTGGCCGTGATAGCGGTCGCGCGCGAGCAGCGCCGCGCCGAACGCGCCCATGATGCCCGCAATGTCGGGACACGTGACCTGCGCGCCGGAGATGCGCTCGAACGCGCGCAGTACGGCCTCGTTGAAAAACGTGCCGCCCTGCACGACGACATGCGAGCCGAGCTCGCTCGCGTCGGAGAGCTTGATGACCTTATAAAGGGCATTTTTGATGACGGAGTAGGCAAGACCGGCGGAGATATCGGAGACGCTTGCGCCCTCCTTCTGCGCCTGCTTGACGTTGGAGTTCATAAACACCGTGCAGCGCGTACCGAGGTCCACGGGGGCCCTGGCGAAGAGCGCCTCGCGCGCGAACTCCTGCGCCGTCATGCCGAGGGAGTTGGCGAAGTTTTCAAGGAACGAGCCGCAGCCGGACGAGCAGGCTTCGTTCAGGAGCACCGTGTCCACCGCGCCGCCCTTGAGCTTGATGCACTTCATGTCCTGCCCGCCGATATCGAGCACGCAGTCCACCTGCGGGTCGAAGAACGACGCGGCGGTGCAGTGGGCGATGGTCTCCACCTCGCCCTCGTCGAGCGAGAAGGCGGATTTGAGCAGCGTTTCACCGTAGCCTGTGGAGCAGGAGCGCGCGATATGCGCGCCCGGCGGCAGCTGCCCGCGCAGCTCGCGCACGGCCTGCATGGCGGTCTGGATGGGATTGCCCTGATTGTTCGCGTAGAACGAGTACAGAAGCTCGCCCTTTTCGCCAACGAGCGCGAGCTTTGTCGTTGTCGAGCCCGCGTCAAAGCCGAGGAAGCAGTTTCCCTCATACGCCGCGAGGCCGCCGCGCGGCACGACCGCCGTGCGGTGACGGGTGCGGAAGGCTTCAAGATCGGCTTCGTCTTCAAAGAGCGCCGGCAGGCGCTTGAGTTCAAAGTCCATCTGCACGCCGCTCTCCAGCCGCGCGATCAGTGCATCGAGCGGCTGGACGGGCGCGGCGGTCCCGTCGATCGCTGCGCCCATGGCGGCGAAAAGGTGGGAATTTTCAGGGTCGATGGCCGTTTCCTCCGTCAGCTTCAGCGTGCGGATGAACGCCGCCTTGAGCTGGGGCAGGAAGTGCAGCGGACCGCCCAGGAATGCCACGTGTCCGCGGATGGGCTTGCCGCAGGCAAGCCCCGAGATCGTCTGATTCACGACCGCCTGAAAGATCGAGGCGGCAAGGTCGGCCTTCGTTGCACCCTCGTTGATGAGGGGCTGAATGTCCGTCTTGGCGAACACGCCGCAGCGCGCGGCAATGGGGTAGATCTGTTTGTAATGTGCGGCCTCGCGGTCGAGACCCGCGGCGTCGGTCTGCAACAGGGCGGCCATCTGGTCGATAAACGAGCCCGTACCGCCCGCGCACACGCCATTCATGCGCTCCTCAAGCGACGCACCGAAGTAAATGATCTTCGCGTCCTCGCCGCCAAGCTCAATGGCGACGTCCACCTGCGGCGCGGCGCGCTCGAGCGCCTGCGCCACCGCCACGACCTCCTGTACGAACGGCACGCCGAGCGCACGGGCAAGGTTGATCGCGCCCGAGCCTGTGGCACGCAGCGAGAGCGCGCATTCGCCGAGCGCCTCGCGCGCCTCGCGCAGCAGCGCCGAGAGCGCGCGCTGCGTGTGGGACAGATGGCGGCGATACTGCCCGAAGAGCATTTGCCCGTTTTCATCCAGCACGACGAGCTTGACCGTGGTGGAACCCACGTCGATGCCTGCCTGATATGTTCTCATAGAGTCCTCTCTTTCCGAAGCTGCCGGTGGCGGGGAAAGAGTCCCGCCGCGGAATAATGTATTACTGTAATTATAGGATGGAAAAAGGGAAGTGGTAAAGTTCAGGGTCTGTTAAGAAAATGACGGAAACTTATACTTGACATACATAGATGTTCTATGTATACTACAGGCATAGACATTCTATGCATACGGAGGTACGGCATGAAGAAGAAAAGCATTGACCACGCGCAGCTTCTGCTGCTCAAGCTGCTGTCCGGCGAGGATATGTACGGCTATCAGATTATTCTGGAGCTGGCGCGCCGCTCGAGCAATGTGTTTGAGCTGAAGGAGGGTACGCTCTATCCCGTGCTGCACGGCATGGAGCGCGAGGGGTATGTGGAAGCCTATGAAAAGGCAGCGTCCACCGGCCGGATGCGCAAATATTACCACCTGACGCGCGCCGGGCGCGCGGCGCTGGCAGAGGAGGAGCAGAGCTGGCAGCGCTACAGCGGCGCGGTCAACGCTGTGCTGCGCGCATCCGAGGGGTGAGCGATGAACGAGAAAGAATATTATGTAAACGCCTACTGCTCGCGCGTGCTTTCCCAGGCGGGACGGCTGACAAGGAGCGAGGCGGACGATCTGCGCGCCGAGCTTTCCGGCCACATCGAGGACCACGCCGAAGCGCTGACGGAACACGGCTATGAAGAGGACGCGGCGTATGAGCGCGCGGTGACGCTGATGGGCGACCCGGAGGAGACGGGACGCGCCCTGCGCGCGCAGTACGGCGGCTGGTGGCTTGTGGCCGTGCAGCGCGCTGCGCGCATCCTGACGGCAGCTGCTGTGTGTGATGATCGCGGGACTGATCGTGAAGTCGAGCGGCCTATACGGCGCGATCCGCGACCGGATTTCACCGTGCAGAAACCGAGCGGCAGCTGGGAAGAGCTGTGGGGCGCGGATACACCGGGGACGCGCATCGCCATCGGCGACGATATCGTGCGCATCGACGCAGTCGCCTGCGGTGTTCCATCCACGCAAAAGCAGCTGGGAGAATATCAGGCGGTGGTGGAGCTGACAGGCTTTCGACCGCATTCCCGGCGGCGTGGTCTATGCGCGGCTGCTGGAGTCGCTGCGGCTGGAAAATGAGCGCGGCGAGGCAATCTTTGAGGGGGAGGAATACCCTTACCCCAGCAGCCTGAGCGGCAGCGGCACACTTTGGGTACACACCGCGCGCCATTATGCGTCCATCGAGCCGGACGATACGTATGTTACGCTCGTCTACGAGCGATTTGGCGAGCGGATCGAGACGAGGATCGAGCTTCCGAGGGGGGAGGTGCAGCCGTGAAAACGATCAGGCGAAAACATAGCAGGATGCACCGCGCGGTCAGGAGCCTTATCGTGCTGCTGTGCGTGCTGGCGGCGTATGTTGTCTTGTCCGGCATGAAGCTCACGCCGCGCGCGGCGATCCGCATGGGCGAGCAGTATTACGGCATTTATGAGCAGACGCACACCGTCACAACGCAGCGTATGCGCATCGCCGGACGAAACTACCGCGTATATCTGATGGCAGGAGAGGACACGCTGTACTGCGGCGCGGCACGGCTGACGCTCTCCGGCTGGGACTGCATTTTCATGGGGGAGGCGATCGCCTGCACAGATGGGGAAAGCGTCCATGCCGGCAGCTGGAGTCCATCGGCGCGCAGCACGGTCTTCGGGCAGGAGCTTCTGTTCGGCCGCATCGACGACCTGGACGTCGCGCTGCTCACCATTGAGGAATGGGGCGGCGGAGACTGGACGAAGCCTGCAAAGGAGAATGAAAAGCTCCGCAAGCTGCGCACCGTCAATGTGGAGGACTTTATTGAGGCCGGCGGCTGCCGCTATTTCCTTCTTGACGCGCGCGAGAAGGACACAAAATCCTATGCGGCGGATAACGGCGTGCTGTACATCACGGGCTACGACGCCGCGCACAGGGAGATCCTGCGCTGCGAAACGGTGATCGGCGAAAACGGCCTTTTGTGAAAATTGAGAAAGGGAGCGCTGCGGCGATGCCGCAGCGCTTTTTTCATCGAATTGCCGCAATAGTAAACAACCGTGAACTTTCAGTAAATTTTGGGGCAATTTCGTTGACGCTGAAAAATCAAAATGATATCCTACTCTGGAATTCTTATTACCATGAAAGAAGGCAGGATATGCTGAAGCTGCAACAAATCGTCAAGGACTATCAGGCGGGCGATACCACGGTCCACGCGCTGCGCGGCGTGAGCCTCAATTTCCGCGAGAGCGAATTTGTCGCCATTCTCGGTCACTCCGGCTGCGGAAAGACGACGCTTTTGAACATCATCGGCGGGCTGGACCAGTACACGAGCGGCGATCTCGTCATCAACGGCAAATCGACGAAGGATTTTACCGACTCTGACTGGGACAGCTACCGCAACCACTCCATCGGCTTCGTCTTCCAGAGCTATAACTTGATCCCGCACCAGAGCGTGCTGAGCAACGTGGAGCTGGCGCTCACGCTTTCGGGCGTGAGCAAGTCAGAGCGCCGCGAGCGTGCGGTCAGGGCGCTTGAAAGCGTTGGCCTTGGCGACCAGCTCGACAAAAAGCCAAATCAGATGTCCGGCGGGCAGATGCAGCGCGTTGCCATTGCGCGGGCGCTCGTCAACGATCCGGATATCCTGCTCGCCGACGAGCCGACCGGCGCGCTCGACAGCGAGACAAGCGTGCAGGTGATGGAGATCTTGAAGAACATCTCAAAGGACCGCCTCATCATCATGGTCACGCACAACCCCGAGCTGGCGGAGAATTACGCCAGCCGCATCGTGCGCCTGAAGGACGGCGAGATCGTGGACGACAGCGCGCCCTACGGCGGCGGAGAGGAAAAGCCTGCCGCGCAGAGAAAGGAAAAGAGGCCCTCCATGGGTTTTGGCACGGCGCTGTCGCTCTCGCTCAACAACCTGATGACGAAAAAGGGC
>DHMW01000119.1:13055-16654 GCA_002405995.1 Oscillospiraceae bacterium UBA4632 | reverse complement strand
ATCCTGTCGCTGAGCAACGGCATCCAGACCTACATCGACCGCGTGCAGGAGGATACGCTCTCGAGCTATCCGCTGACGATCGAGGCGGAGAGCATGGATATGTCCAGCATGGTGACAACGATGATGGGCGTCCATTCGCCGGGCGAGGACGGCGACGGCGGACATGACCTCGACGCCGTGTACTCCAACAACATCATGTACGACATGATGAGCTCGTTTGCCTCGGCGGAGACGCAGACGAACAACCTGAAGGACTTCAAGACCTATTTGGAGGGCGACAACGAGCTTTCGCAGCACATCAGCTCCATTTCCTACGACTATGACCTCGGCATGGCGATCTACGCCAAGGACACCGACGGCAAGGTCTTCAAGTCCGACGTGACCGAGCTTTTGCAGACCTGCATGAGCGAGCTCTACGGCGGCGATTACAGCAGCTATTTTGAGCGCTTCGGCTCGGCCTACTCCGCGATGGAGACCTGGGAGCAGATGCTGCCGCCGCAAAGCGGCGAGAGCGGCGAGCTCGTGGGCGATTTGCTGCACGAGCAGTACGACCTCATCTACGGCTCCTGGCCGCAGGATTACGACGAGGTCATGCTGATCGTCAACAAGGACAATGAAATTTCCGACCTTGTCATCTATTCGCTGGGCCTGAGCGCGCAGGACGAGGTCGTGGAGTCGATGCAGCGCGTAATGGACGGTGAAGAGTTCGACACGAAGGATATCCAGAGCTGGAGCTATGAGGATCTGTGCAATATGAGCTTCAAGATCGTCCTGCCCGCCGAGCGCTACCAGTACGATTCCGCGAGCGGCACGTACACCGACGTCAGCACGACGGACACGGGCCTCGACTTCCTCTACAACTCCGACGACGTCGGCACGCGCGTGAAGATCGTGGGCATCCTGCGCCCGAACGAGAACGCGGTGTCCTCGATGCTCTCCGGCGCGATCGGCTATACGTCCGCACTGACGGACTATCTCGTCGAAAAGGCGGGGCAGACCGAAATTTTGCAGAAGCAGAAGGCCAACCCCAGTACCGACGTCATCCTCGGCCTGCCGTTCCTGACGGACGACTACTCCGTGAGCGACGAGCAGAAGGAAACGGACGTGACCGACTATCTCGAGACGCTTTCCGTCACCGAACGCGCCGCGGCCTACACCGCGATGATGAGCGTGCCGAGCGAGGAGTATCTTTCCGCCATCGTGGACCAGCAGATGGGCTCGCTCGACCGCGCGGGCATCGAGCAGATGGTCATTTCGACCTACGCCCAGCAGATGGGCGTGGACGAGGCGACGGTCAAGTCCTACATCGCGCAGATGGACGACGAGACGCTCTTCGGCTACGTCGAGCAGTCCATTCGCGAGCAGGTGACAGAGCAGTACGCCGCAGGCGTGCAGGCGAGGCTTGCCAACATGACGAGCGACCAGCTTGCCATGGCGCTCGACCTGGCGCTCGAAAAATCCCCCGCCGTCACGCCGCTGACGACAGAACAGTACAACTGGCTCTACGACAACTACATGCCCGCGACGGTTTCGACCGGCACGTACGAGGACAATCTGAAGCTCCTTGGCGACGTGGACCTCGCGAGCCCCAAGACCATCAACATCTACGCTTCGACCTTTGCCGACAAGGATGCCATCGCCGACGCGATCGAGCAGTACAACGGAAGCGTTGCCGAGGACGACCAGATCGACTACACCGACTATGTGGCGCTGCTGATGAGCTCGGTCACGACGATCATCAACGCCATCAGCTATGTGCTGATCGCGTTCGTCGCCATCTCGCTCGTCGTGTCGAGCATCATGATCGGTATCATCACGTATATCTCGGTGCTTGAGCGCACGAAGGAGATCGGCATCCTGCGCGCCATCGGCGCGAGCAAACGCGATATCTCGCGCGTGTTCAACGCCGAGACCCTGATCGAGGGCTTCTGCTCGGGCGCGATCGGCATCGGCATGACGCTGCTGCTCATCATCCCGATCAACCTCGTCGTGCACCACCTGACGGGCATCGAGAGCCTGAACGCCATCCTGCCGCCCATCGGCGGCGCGGCGCTCGTGGTCATCAGCATGGCGCTCACGTTTATCGCGGGCCTCATTCCCTCCGGCATCGCCGCGCGCAAGGACCCCGTCGAAGCGCTGCGCACCGAATAATGCGATATTGACCTTCAAAAAGGGCGTTTTCCGTCGGAAAACGCCCTTTTTGTTATTTTACAGCGATTTTACAAAAGCTGCCTTTCTGATTTTACAACCTGCCTTTATGATGGCAACTGTAGCAAGGAACTACATCTGGAAAAATGAAAGGAAGGAATTACAATGAAAAAGCTTTTAGCTCTTGCGCTGACTGGCGTCATGGCGCTGAGCCTGCTGACCGCCTGCGGCAGCAAGGATGATGCAAACACCGAGGATAAGACCGGCGACGACTCTGCTCAGTCCGAGACCCTCTCCGGCACCGTCTCGACCGACGGCTCCACCTCCATGGAAAAGGTCATCAACTCGCTCGGCGAGGCTTTCATGGCTGCGAACAAGGACGTGAAGTTCACCTATAACCCCACCGGCTCGGGCAGCGGCATCCAGGCCGTTTCCGAGGGCCGCTGCGACATCGGTCTTTCGAGCCGTGCGCTCAAGGATGAGGAAAAGGCGTCCGGCCTTGTCGGCACCGTCATGGCGCTCGACGGCATCGCCATCGTCGTCAACCCCGAAAACCCCGTCTCCGACCTTGACGTTGACACCATCGCCAAGATCTACACCGGCGAGATCACCAACTGGAAGGACGTCGGCGGCGAGGACGCCGAGATCGTGCTCATCGGCCGCGAGGGCGGCAGCGGTACGCGCGACGGCTTCGAGTCCATCACCGGCACGAAGGACGCCTGCCAGTACCGTCAGGAGCTGACCTCCACGGGCGACGTCATCAACACTGTGTCCCAGAACCCCAACGCCATCGGTTACGCCTCCCTCTCCGCGGTCGGCGACAGCGTCAAGGCGCTGACGGTCGGCGGCGTGGAAGCCACGGAGGAGACCGTCAAGGACGGCAGCTATGTGGTCCAGCGTCCGTTCGTGCTCGTCACGAAGGAGGGCGCCGAGCTCTCCGCCGCCGCGCAGGCGTTCTTCGATTACGCGACCTCTGCTGAGGCAGCCGATATCATTGCCGGCGCGGGCGCCGTTGCCGCCAACTGAGACCCAATAAGGATCCGCCGCGGGAGGCAGCATTTGCTGCCCCCCGCATTCGGATAGAGAGGAACGATTATGGCACAGAAGAAAAAATGGCTTGAACTGATCGTGCACGGCATCTTCCTTGTCCTGGGCCTGATCACCGTCGGCTGCGTGCTGCTCATCACGGTGTATCTGATCGTCTCCGGTATCCCGGCGATCAGAAAGATCGGCCTGGTGCCGTTTTTGACGGGCAAGGTGTGGGCGTCTACCGCGGCGGAGCCGCAGTACGGCATCCTGCCTTTTATCCTGACAAGCGTTTACGGCACGGCGGGCGCGATCGTCCTCGGCGTGCCGGTGGGGTTTCTGACGGCGGTATATCTCGCTAAGGCTGCGCCGGCCAAGGTCCGCTCCGTGCTGGAATCCGCCGTCAGCCTGCTGGCGGGCATCCC
>DHMW01000119.1:5086-12936 GCA_002405995.1 Oscillospiraceae bacterium UBA4632 | reverse complement strand
CACCTGCCGGACGGCGCGAGCCTGCTTGCCGCCATCCTTGTGCTGGCCGTCATGATCCTGCCGTCCATCATCAAGGTGAGCGTCACGGCGCTCGAGGCGGTGCCGAAGGAGTATGAGGATGCCTCGCTCGCGCTGGGCGCGACGCCCATCGAAACCTATTTCCGCGTCTCTGTTCCGGCGGCAAAGAGCGGCATCGCTGCCTCGGTCGTGCTCGGCGTGGGGCGCGCCATCGGCGAGGCGATGGCGGTGATGATGGTATCGGGCAACGTGTCGAATATGCCCACATCGATCTTTGAAAGCGTCCGCTTTCTTACCACGGCGGTCGCAAGCGAGATGGCCTATTCGGGTCCGGGCAGCCTCCAGCGGCAGGCGCTCTTTTCCATCGCGCTCGTGCTGTACCTTTTCATCCTGCTCATCAACGCCGCGCTCAACTTCTTCTTAAAACGCAACAAGGAGGGGAACTGATGCTGAAAATGCAGTCCTCGGCCCGGCGTAAGGGCTATATCATTCTGATGCGCGTGCTGATGGGGATCGCCGCGGTATTGACTTGCACACTTGTTTTGTTTATGATTGGTTATATATTGGGCAACGGCATCCCGAACATCACCTGGGAGATGCTCTCCACCGCGCCGAGCTACCTTGAAAACCGCGTCGGCATCCTGCCGGACATCCTGAGCACGCTCTACATCGTCATTGCGACGCTTCTGATCGTGCTGCCGCTCGGCGTGGGCGCGGCCATCTACCTGAACGAATACGCCGCGAACAAAAAGCTCGTCTCCATCATCGAATACGCCTCCGAAACGCTCTCCGGCATTCCGTCGATCATCTACGGCCTTGTCGGCATGCTGATCTTCTGCAAAAACGGCACGTCTCTGCTTGCCGGCGCGCTGACGCTGACGATCATGAACCTGCCGACCGTCATGCGCACCACGCAGGAGAGCCTCAAAACCGTGCCGCAGAGCTACCGCGAGGGCGCGTTCGCGCTGGGCGCGGGTAAGTGGCGTACCATCCGCACAGTGGTGCTGCCGAGCTGTGTGGACGGTGTTCTCACCGGCTGCATCCTGTCGATCGGGCGCGTGCTCGGCGAGTCCGCGGCGCTCTTATTCACGGCGGGCTCGGCGCACATGCTCTATAACTTCTTTGAGGGGATGCAGAACGCGGGCGCGACGCTGACGGTGGCGCTGTACTTCTACGCCAAGGAGTCGAGCGATACCGGGGTGGTGTTTGCCATTGCCGCCATTTTGATGGTGCTGACGATGCTCATCAACCTTGCGGCGGATCTTGTCGGAAGATATTTCAGAAGGAAGCAGGAAACATGAATCAGTCTGTCAACGGAAGCGGCATGAAGCGCATGGCGCTCATCAACGACCTCTCGTGCTTTGGCAAGTGCTCGCTGAGCGTGGCCATGCCCATCCTCTCCGCCTATGGGGTGGAGGCGGTGCCGCTGCCGACGGCGATCCTATCGACTCACACGGCGGACGGCTTCGGCGGCTACGTCATGCGCGACATGACGGAGGAGATGAAAGCCTTCGCCGCGCACTGGAAACAGCTCCAGATCAAATTCGACGGCATCTGCACGGGCTTTTTCGGCTCGGTGGAGCAGATCCATTTTGCAAAGGACTTCCTCTGCGACTTTGCGGGGGAGAACACCCTCGTTGCAGTTGACCCCGTGCTGGGCGACAACGGCGCGCTGTACGGCTGCTTTACAGACGAGTATGTGCAGGCAATGCGCGCGCTGTGCGAAAGCGCGCAGCTCATCACGCCCAACCGCACGGAGGCGGCGCTGCTCGCAGACTGCGGCATGGACGCGCCGGTCGAAGCGCTTCTTGATGCGCTCGCGGCGGAAAACGTCATCATCACGGGCGTTCACCGCGGAGAGGAGATCGGCTACTGCGCGCGGCTGAACGGGCAGTACATGGAAATTTTCAAGCCGCGCCTTCCGCACACGCTGCACGGCACGGGCGATGTGTTCGTCTCCGCCCTCTGCGGCGAGCTGATGAACGGCAAGGACATGCCGCATGCCCTGAAGGATGCGGCGGAATTCTGCGACGACTGCATACGGAAAACTGAAAAAAGGGGCGGGGGCCACTGGTACGGCCTCGCCTTTGAGGACGTATTGAAAGAGAAAAGAGGACTATGAGCAGTATTCTTTCTGTCAAGGACCTGTGCCTGTGGTACGGGAGCCATCAGGCGCTCAAGGACATCAATATCGAAATTCCCGAAAAGAGCATCACAGCGCTCATCGGCCCATCAGGCTGCGGAAAATCGACGTTTTTGAAGACGCTTGACCGCATGAACGATCTGATCCCCGACGTGAAGATCACGGGCAGCGTCCTCTATAAGGGAGGGGACATCTTTGACCCGTCCGTCGATGTGAGCGAGCTGCGGCGTCAGGTGGGGATGGTGTTCCAGAAGCCGAACCCCTTCCCGATGAGCATTTACGACAACATCGCCTACGGCCCGCGTACGCACGGCGTGAGGAATAGGGCGAAGCTCGACGAGATCGTCGAAAGGTCCCTGCGCGGCGCGGCGATCTGGGATGAGGTCAAGGACCGGCTGAAGAAAAACGCGCTCGGACTCTCCGGCGGTCAGCAGCAGCGCCTCTGCATCGCCCGTGCGCTCGCCGTCGAGCCCGAGGTGCTGCTGATGGACGAGCCAACGAGCGCGCTCGACCCCATTTCGACCTCCAAGATCGAGGAGCTCGCCATGGAGCTGAAGGAAAAATATACCATCGTCATTGTCACGCACAATATGCAGCAGGCGGCGCGTATTTCCGACCGCACGGCGTTCTTCCTGCTCGGCGAGCTCGTGGAGTGCGGTGAAACGGAAAGGCTATTCTCCCAGCCGCAGGATAAGCGGACAGAGGATTACATCACGGGGAGGTTCGGTTAAATGAGAAGCCGGTTTGACGAACAGTTATCGCTTTTGAACCGCGAGCTCATTGAGATGGGCGCGCTGTGCGAGGAGGTCATCGCCCTCGCCGCGCAGTCGCTTACGGAGGGCAGCGGCACGCTTGCCGCGCGCGTGTCCCCGCTGGATGCGGAGATCGACCGCAAGGAACGCGAGATCGAGTCGCTGTGCCTCAAGCTCCTTTTGCAGCAGCAGCCCGTGGCGCGCGACCTGCGCCAGATCTCCGCCGCGCTCAAGATGATCACGGATATGGAGCGCATTGGCGACCAGGCGGAGGATATCGCCGAGATCGTGCTGCTGCTCAACGGGCGCGGCACGGAAAGCAGCGAGCTGATGCGCGGCATGGCGCGCTCAACGATCAAAATGGTCACGGACAGCGTGGATGCCTATGTCAGGCGCGACACGGCGCTTGCCGAACAGGTCATCGCCGAGGACGATACGGTGGACGATTATTTTACGCGTGTTCGCCAGGCGCTCATCGCCCGCATCGCCGCAGATCCCGCAGACGGCGAGTTCGCGCTGGATATTCTGATGATCGCCAAGTACTTCGAGCGCATCGGCGACCATGCGACCAATATCGCCGAGTGGGTCATCTTTTCCGTGACCGGCGAGCATAAGAGCGAGGAGGGATAAACGATGGTCTGGTGCGTGGAGGATGACGCCAGCATCCGTGATATCGAGGTCTATGCCCTGCGCTCCACGGGCTTCGAGGCCGAAGGCTTTGCCGATGGGACGAGCTTCTGGGAGGCGCTGCACCGCGAGCGCGCGCCGGAGCTGGTCGTGCTCGATGTGATGCTGCCCGGCATCGACGGGCTGGAGCTGCTGCGCCGCATGCGCGCGGACAGCGCGCTGTGCGCCATTCCCGTCGTCATGGCGACGGCGAAGGGGGCGGAGTATGATAAGATCCGCGGCCTGGATCTCGGCGCGGACTATTACCTTGTCAAGCCCTTTGGCGTGATGGAGCTTGTCTCCTGCGTCAAGGCGGTGCTGCGCCGCGCCCACGCGGCGGCCCCCGTGCCCGGACAGCTGCGCTGCGGAGGACTTGCGCTGGACGAGACGAGCCATACCGTCACGGCGGACGGCGCGCGCATTGAGCTGACGTATAAGGAATTTGCGCTGCTGCGCCTGTTTCTCTCGCACCCCGGCGCGGCGTTCTCCCGCGATCAGCTGATGGCGGACGTATGGGGCACGGACTACTGCGGCGAAACGCGCACGGTGGATATGCACATCCGCACACTGCGCCAGAAGCTCGGCGCCTACGGCGAGAAGATCGAGACCGTGCGCGGCGTGGGCTACCGGATGGAGGCGGACGCATGACAAAAAAGATCTTTCGGTCCATCCTGCTTGTGGCGGGGGCGGTGCTGCTTGCCAGCTTTGTGGTCATCATGGGCTGCCTGTATGAATACTTCGGCAGTGTGGAGAAGAATCAGCTGCGCGACGAGCTTTCGCTGGCCGCCGCGGCGGTGGAGGAAAACGGCGCGGACTACCTTGCCGATGTATCCTCCCAGCGCTGCCGCCTGACGTGGATCGCGCCGGACGGCACGGTGCGCTTCGACACCGTGACCGACGCGGAGAGCCTTGAAAACCACGCCGGCCGTGCAGAGGTGCGCCAGGCGCTTGAGACCGGCACGGGCGAGAGCACGCGCTATTCGGCAACGCTTCTGCAAAAGACGATGTACTGTGCGCGCCGCCTTTCCGACGGCAGCGTCCTGCGCGTTTCCGTCAGCCGCGCGACCGCGGGCGTGCTGCTCGTGGGCATGGTGCAGCCGATCCTTGTCGTGCTGATCGTGGCGCTCGCCCTTTCCGGATGGCTGGCAAAGCGCATCTCGCGCCGCATCGTGCAGCCGCTCAATGAGCTGGACCTCGAGCATCCGCTCGATAACGACGCTTATGAGGAGCTCGCCCCGCTGCTCGGGCGCATCAACCGCCAGCACCGGCAGATCGACACGCAGCTTGCCGAGCTGGAGCGGCAGAAAAATGAATTTGCGCAGGTCACGGATAATATGCGCGAGGGACTCGTGCTGCTGGACGAGAAAGGGACGGTGCTGAGCATCAATCCCGCGGCGCGCATGCTCTTCGGCGCGGACGGGGGCTGCGTGGGCAGGGATTTCCTGACCATTGACCGCAGCCATGATATGAGCCTTGCCATCGCCGCTGCGATGGAGCAGGGACATGGCGAAACGCGCGCCGAGCGCGGCGGGCGCGTATGGCAGTTTGATATCAGCCGCATCGGCGCAGACGGCGCGCCGGTCGGCGCGGTGCTGCTGGCGTTCGATATCACCGAGCGCGAGACGGCGGAGCAGACCCGCCGCGAGTTCACCGCAAACGTCTCCCACGAGCTGAAAACGCCGCTTCAGGGCATTATCGGCAGCGCGGAGCTGCTGGAAAACGGCATGGTCAAGCAGGACGATGTGCCGCGCTTTGTCGGGCACATCCGTGCAGAGGCGCAGCGCCTCGTCACGCTCATCGGCGATATCATCCGGCTCTCCCAGCTCGACGAGGGCGATGAGATGCCGATGGAGCCCGTCGATCTGCTCGCGCTTGCGCGCGAGGCGGCGCAGGATCTTGCAAAGGCGGCGGAGGAAAAGCAGATCAACTTTGCCGTTACGGGCGAAAGCGTGCAGGTGCGCGGCGTGAAGCGGCTCTTGTACGAGGTCGTCTGCAATCTCTGCGACAATGCGATCAAATATAATGCCGCGGGCGGCAGCGTCACGGTCACGACCGGCAGCGAGGGCGGCAGGGCCTTCGTCTCCGTCGCCGATACGGGCATCGGCATCGCGCCGGAGCATCAGAGCCGCATTTTCGAGCGCTTTTACCGCGTGGACAAGAGCCACTCCAAGGCGAGCGGCGGCACGGGGCTGGGGCTTTCCATCGTCAAGCACGCCGTGCAGTATCACCACGGTGAGATCGAGCTGCACAGCGAGGAGGGCAGGGGCACGACCATCCGCATCTGGCTGCCGCTGGAAAAGTAAACGCTGCTTTGCAGGACCGCTTCCGGAACGGAAGCGGTCCCTTCTTTTTTGCCGTCTTACGAAAGCTTGCAGGCAAGAAGCGCGCCATGCGCGCATACCCTTTATGGAAAAGGGGGAATGAGATGGAGCGAACGATAGCATTTTTGGGCGGCGATGCGCGCATGCGCCTGCTCGCGCAGATGATGGCGGCGGACGGGTATCAGGTCTGCTCGTGGGCGCTCGAAGGCGCGCCGGAGGAGCGCGCACTGTGCGATGCGCTGAAGGCGGAGATCATTGTGCTGCCGCTGCCGATGGAGAAGGACGGGTGCATCAGCGGCACGGACGTGCAGACAGGCGCACTGCTGCGCGCCCTGCGGCCGCAGCAGCGCATCTATGCGGGCAATGTGCGCGCGGAGACCATGGCGCTCGCACAGTCGCTGGGGCTGCGCCTTGCGGACTACTTCACCGCCGAGGAGCTGAGCGTGCGCAACGCCATCCCGACAGCGGAGGGGGCGATCGAAACGGCGATGCGCCACACGAGCGTTACGCTGCACGGCACGCAATGCCTTGTGCTGGGGTTTGGGAGGATCGGAAAGCTCCTTGCGCATGATCTGCACGCGCTGGGCGCAAAGGTCACAGTCAGCGCGCGTAAGCTTTCCGACCTTGCGTGGATCGACGCCTTCGGCTATGCGCCGCTGCACATCAACCGTCTCTCGGGTGCGCTGGGAGCATTCCGCATCGTGTTCAACACCGTGCCGCATGAGGTGCTGGGCGAGCGCCTGCTTGCCGAGCTGCCGCAGGACTGCCTGCTCATCGAGCTGGCAAGCCGCAGCGGCTTTGACATGGACGCGGTCGAAAAGCTGCGCCTTTCGTATCTCAAGGCAGGAGGACTGCCCGGGCGCGTCGCGCCGGAGACGGCGGCGCTGGCGATCAAAAAGACCTTATGCAGGCTTATGGAGGAGGACGTATGAGGATCGGCTTTGCCTTTTGCGGCTCGTTCTGCAATCATCCCGAGCTGCTGAAAATTTACGAGGAGATCGCGCAGGAACACGAAGTCGTTCCGATCCTGTCGGAAAACGCGGCGAAGTATTCCACGCGCTTCGGCACGGCGGAGGACCTTGTCTCGCGCGTGGAGTCGCTCTCGGGACGCAGGGCGGTGCGCGATATCGTGGAGGCGGAGCCGCTTGGCCCGCAGGGGGCAATGGAGGTGCTGGTCATTGCGCCCTGCACGGGAAATACGCTCGCCAAGCTCGCCCACGGCATCACCGATGGAGCGGTGACGATGGCGGCGAAGGGACACCTGCGCAACGGCAAGCCCGTGGTGCTCGCCATTGCGACGAACGATGGGCTGTCTGCCAGCGCGCCGAACATCGCGGCGCTGCTGAACCGGAAAAACTACTACTTTGTCCCCTTTGGGCAGGACAATGCCGAGGCGAAGCCAACCTCGCTGATCGCGGACTTCCGCAAGATCATCCCGACGGTCGAGGCGGCAATGGAGGGCCGCCAGATCCAGCCGATTCTGCTATGAAACGGAAAAAGGCAGGAATTTCCTGCCTTTTTTGCAATGTAACACGAAACTTGCGCGCGATTTTTGGCAATGCTTGCTGAACTTGCTTGAAAAATGCCCCTCGTTTCTTTATACTTTGCCATAGAGAGATGAGAGGAGGGAGCGCGAATGGACGAGAACCTGCGCGAAACGGCGGAGCTTCCGGAGAGCGGCGGGACCGCGCCGAATAGAGAGACTGAGCCTGAGACGAAGACCATCCGCTTTGCGCCCAGCGCCTACGACCCGCGCGGCATCGAGCAGTGGCTTTCCGAGCGCGCGGCGGAGGGCAAGCTGCTTTTGCGCGGAGACGATTTTGTGATTGGCGAGCCGCGCGACTGTCGATACCACCTTGAGCCCGCCGCGGACGATGACGACCCCGATGAAAACCTGCGCGAAAAGCGCGCCCGCCTGGGCTGGGAATACGTCTGCCGGACGAAGGACGG
>DHMW01000119.1:0-4974 GCA_002405995.1 Oscillospiraceae bacterium UBA4632 | reverse complement strand
GCAAAAAGCTGCGCCGCAGCTATTTTCTGCCGCTGGTCTATCTGCTGATGGACGCGGCACTCATTTATCTCCTGCTTTATGCGTTGAGTATCCCGCTGCTGTCGCTGCTCACGACACCGAAGAACGATGTCATTCAGTTTGCTTCGGTCATCCTCGGCAGCATCATCGGCATGTTCAGCGGCGCGCAGGAGAGGAAGGAGATACGCACGCTCAAGCGTGCGATGGAGGACTGCGAGCGCGTGGAGAAGATGCCGCGCAACCGCTGGGCAAAGGCGGACCGCGCGCTCTCGCTCATTGTCGTTGTGCTGATGGCCGCGCTGTTCTTCGGGAAAGGGGGATACAGCAACTACGGCGATGCCTATGACGAGCCGACGCTGCCTTATCTTCGCGCCGAAGAGCTCGGCGGCAATCCCTTCGACTGGTGCAATCAGCGCGATCTTTCCACGCCGCTCGGCGGGCATGTGTACTCTGTCGGCGAAACGCCGTATGCGGCAAGAGTCAATGACTGGGAGCAGTACAGCACAGAGGTGGAATTCTACGCACCGCGCATCACCGCGCTGGCAAAGCCCTTGATGCATGAGCTGCGCGACTACTTCATGACCGACCAGTTTGCCCAGCCGCTCGCGCTGGACGGCTTCGACGAGGCGTATTATTTTGAGGAAGCGCCCAATTCGGGCAGGCTTTACTATGAAAAGGGGATACTGAAAAAGGGCTGGGAACCGCAGTTCCTGCTTCTGCGCCGCGGTGGACAGGTGCTCTTTTACCGCGCGGAGGTGCCCGACGACCTGCGGGACCATTTGGACGAATTTGCAGACATTTTTGACCGGTACAGCGAATTATCATAAAAGAAGTGCGTTCCCATCGGGAACGCACTTTTTTCATCGTTTACTGCCCTTTTCCGAGCTTTTGCAGTTCCTTTAAGTCGGTGCGCAGCGTGTTGAATGCGGCGGGCAGCTGCGAGACCATCGCGTCCGTGCGCCGCAGCTCGCTCGACACGTTGGCGCAGGTGGTGCCGAGCGTGGCGATGACCAGCTCGCACTGCTTGGCGCAGGCATCGACGAGCGATTGCAGCTTTGCGCGCGTGGCGGTGTCGAGCGCTTCGGCGCGCTCGCGGGCGGAGAGTTCGATGTCGGCAATGTGCGCCTTGACGCGCGCGTACTCCTCAAGCTGCGGGCGCAGCGCCGCGTTTTCGGCGGCCAGACGGTCGCGCTCGCCCTCAGCCTCGCTCAGGCGGGCGGCAAAGCGCTGCTCGGCTGCGGCTGCGGCCTGCTCGCATTCCGCCTGCTGCTGCGCGAGGCGCGCCTCGCTCTCGCGTCCGGCGTCGGCAAGGCGGCGTGCGCAGTCGTTCTTTGCGGCGGCAAGCTCCTGCGCGGTGCTTTCACGCAGCGCATCGAGCGCGCGCACAGCCTCCTCGTGCTCTGCCGTCAGCGCGGAGAGCCGCTCCTGTGCCTCGCTCAGCTGCTTTTTAAGCGTGTCCTGAAGCGCCAGTGCCTCGCTGTAGGACTCCGACAGCCGCTCGTGCTCGCTCTTTGCGGCGGCAAGCTCATCGCGCAGCGCGGCGCTCTCGCGGCACAGCCCGTCGTTCTCCTGCTCGAGCTGCTCGAGCTGCTGCTTGTTTTCCAGCGCGGTCTTTTCAATGTAACGGATGACATCGTCGCGGTTGAAGCCGCCGAAGACCGTTCCCTTAAAGGTATTTTCCATGATGATCCCACCTTTTTTCTATTGAGACCATGGTAGCACAGTTCCCGCCGCTTGACAAGGAAAAAAGCGCCCCGCACCCTTCCGTTTTCTGTTTCAGCCTGTGGTTGGATTCCGCGGACTCTGGGGCGGTGCGCGCGGACAGAGGATATTCAGCGGCTGACGCTGACCTCCTCGATGCCGTGGGTGTAGTCGATCACGTGCTGCAGGAAAAGCTGCGTGATGGTGGAGGGGAGGAAGCCCTTCTTCACGGCGACGCCGATCTCGCGCGACTGCTTGACGTCCAGCGGCTTGCTCACCACATGGTAGCGCTCGGGCTGGAGAAGAATGCTGTGCACGATGCTTACGCCGAGCCCTGCCTCTACCATCGACAGCAGCGCAAAGTCGCTCGTTACGTCGTAGGTGATCTCGGGATGGATGTTGTACTGGTCGAGCAGGCGGTTGAATTCATAGTCCTGGATCTCCATCAGGCGCACGAAGTTTTCGTGCGGCAGCTGTTCGAGCGGAAAGACAGGTGCGTCTGCCATCGGGTGCCCCTTGGGCAGGATCGCGACCATCGTATCGTGCAGGATGGGCGTGGTCTCAAAATCATTCGAGGCGGGCATGGCGAGAAAACCGCAGTCGATCGCGCCGCGGCGCAGCCACTCGGAGATCTCGTAATACTCGCCTGTGAGCAGCTGGATCTGGATGTTGGGGTAGCGCTGGTGGAAATCCTTCAGGATCTCCGGCAGCAGGCTGATGGCAAGGCTCGTGAAGCATCCCAGCCGCAGCGTGCCGGACTGCACGCCGTGCAGCTCGGACACGGCAAAATTCAGATCCTCATAGTCCTTGACGATCTCGCGGATCGTGGGCAGCAGCACCATGCCGTCGGATGAGATCTCGATGCCGGAATGGTTGCGCGTGAGGAGCTTGACCTGCCAGTCCTGCTCAAGGTCGGAGATCATCTTGCTTACGGCGGACTGCGTGTAGCCCAGCTCGTTTGCCGCCTGCGTGATGCTGCCGGTCTCCACGGTGCGCAGGTATGCGATGTATTTTCGGATGCTCATAGTTCGTTACCTCTTTGTCAATATCGCGTCCATAATTCCATTTTGGAATGTTGAGATAAAAATATATTCGCTTTCCAAAACTATGTGCAGATTATACAATAGGTACCAAGAAAATTCAATGCCTGTAGACAGAATTTTCAATGCCGGAAAAGGCGAGAGATAAATAAGGAGGAAACAGACATGATCCATTATTCCTGCATCGGTGCTACCGGTTATGTGTGCGGCGAAGTGCTGCGCATGATGGTCAACCATCCCGAGGGCGAGCTGGTCAACGTGCTCGATACCTACGGTGTGGGTGACGCGATCTCGACCCATCATCCCGCGCTGCGCGGCTTCTACGCTCAGACTATCATGGACCTCACGGAGGAGAACGTCCGCGAGACCGCGAAGAAGAGCGACGTCATCATGATCCAGGTCCCCTCCGGCGACGTTGCCAAGTGGGCGGAGATCGTGCTCGCTGAGGACTGCGCCATCATCGATATCGGCGCGGACATCCGCTTCCGCGATGTGGACGTGTGGGAGAAGTGGTACGGTCAGAAGCACCCCAATGCGCAGATGACCCACGACGCCGTTTACTGCATCCCCGAGGTCATGCGTGATCTTGCCAAGGGCAAGAAGCTCATCGCCAACCCCGGCTGCTACCCCACCGCCTCCACCCTCGGTCTCCAGCCGATGCTCAAGACCGGCCACATCATTGAAAATACCATCGTCATCGACGCTAAGAGCGGCTACACCGGCGCCGGCCGCCGCCCCGCCCTCAACAAGCTCCTCACCGAGGCGGAGAACAACTTCTGTGCTTACGCCCTCGGCGGCGGCCATCGCCACACGCCCGAGATCGAGCAGAACATCGCCTACATCACCGGCAAGGATCTGATGAAGCCCGAGACCTGGCAGTACATCAACTTCCAGCCGCATCTGCTGCCCCAGGTCCGCGGCATCGAGGTCACCATCTACGCCACCTGCGACAAGGATTTCACGAACGAAGAGGTCTACGAGCTGTACAAGGACTTCTACAAGGACGAGCCCTTCGTCAAGGTGTTCCCGGCGAGCCTGCCCGTGCAGACCAAGTGGGTCTACGGTACGAACTTCTGCGAGATGACCCCGACCTATGACGCGCGCACCCACCGCCTGATCGTTTCCTCCGTGATCGACAACATCGGCAAGGGCGCTGCTGGCCAGGCGATCCAGAACATGAACCTCATCATGGGCCTGCCCGAGACCACCGGTCTGATGATGCCTCCGATGTATCCGTAATTTTACCCGATAAAATACGAATAAAAATACATCATATTTTTGAATAATTATTTGGAGAGGAGACCCTACCTATGGCAAATCTGAAAGCGATCCAGGGCGGCGTGACCACGCCGCAGGGCTTCACCGCAGGCGCAACCTACACCGCCATCAAAAAGCGCGAGAACAAAAAGCCCGATGTTGCCGTCCTTTATTCCGAGCTGCCCTGCTCCTGCGCGGCATGCTTCACCACCAACAAGTTCTGCGCGGCTCCCGTCATCGTTGACCGCGAGATCCTGAAAAAGGGCAAGGCGCGCGCCGTCGTCATCAACTCCGGCAACGCCAACGCCGCCACCGGCAAGCAGGGGCTTGAGGACGCCCGCACCGTCGAGCACGAGGCGGAGAAGCTGCTCGGCCTCGGCGAGGACGAGGTGTTCGTCTGCTCCACCGGCGTCATCGGTCAGCGCCTGCCCGTGGACAAGGTCCTCCAGGGCATCCGCGAGATCATCCCCGGCAAGCTCGCCAAGGAGAACGGCTCCGAGGCTGCTTACGCCATCATGACCACCGACACCGTCCGCAAGGAGTGCGCCTATGAGCTGCAGCTTTCCACCGGCACGGTGAAGATCGGCGCAATGGCCAAGGGCGCGGGCATGATCCACCCCAACATGGCGACGATGCTCGTTTATGTCACGACCGACGCCAAGGCGGAGCCGGAGGATCTGCAGAAGATGCTTTCCGCGGCCGTGGACAAGAGCTTCAATATGTGCACCGTTGACGGCGACACCTCCACGAACGACTCGATCTTCCTGCTGGCCAACGGCGCCTCCGGCGTTGAGATCAAGACCGAGGAAGACAAGAAGGCGATGGCTGACCTCGTTCTCGCCATCTGCACCGACATGGCCCGCCGCGTCGCCTCTGACGGCGAGGGCGCGACCCACCTCATCGAGGTCGAGGCCTACGGCCTGCCCACCGAGCATGACGCGCGCCTGGTCGCCAAGTC
>DHMW01000054.1:1347-9590 GCA_002405995.1 Oscillospiraceae bacterium UBA4632 | reverse complement strand
TCCATGGCTATGGAACGCGAAAACAGAGCCCCTCGCGCCGGCGGCCCGAACCGCAAGCGCAAAAAGGTGTGCCAGTTCTGCGTTGACAAGTGCGAGTATATCGACTATAAGGACGCCGCCAAGCTGCGCCGCTTCATCTCCGAGCGCTCCAAGATCCTGCCCCGCAGGACCACGGGCACCTGCGCGATGCATCAGCGCCAGCTGACCGAGGCGATCAAGCGCGCCCGTCAGATCGCTCTGCTCCCCTTCGTCACCGAATAAGGAACACATGCTGCAAAAGGAGCCGTCCGGCAGGACGGCTCCTTTTTTCGCCCGCAGGGCGCCGTTATCTTTCGATCGACGCCCGGAAGGTCTTGCGCAGGAATACGGAGTTGAGGATCACGCTCACGATCTCCGCGATCGGAAACGCCAGCCACACCAGCTCCAGCCGCCCTGTCAGTGACAGCAGGTAGGCCGTGGGCAGCAGCACCACGATCTGGCGGCAGACGGAATTGATGAGCGCGTAGACCGGCCGCCCGAGTGCCTGGCACGCGCTGCCGGCGATGATGCAGAAGCCCGCGAACGGGAAGTGGATGCCGATGATGCGCAGCGCCGTCTTGCCGATGGAAAGCATCTCGTCCGTAGGGGAGAAAAGCGTCAGCAGCGTGCCGGGGAGCAGTTCAAACAGCGCGCAGCCGACGCACATGATGCTCACGGCCGTGATGACGGTCAGGCGCACGGTCCTGCGCACGCGGTCATACTTCTGCGCGCCGTAGTTGTACGACACGATGGGCACCATCGCGTTGTTCAGCCCGAAGCAGGGCATGAAGATGAAGCTTTGCAGCTTGAAGTACGCGCCGAACACCGCCGTCGCCGCCTCGGTGAAGGAAATGAGGATCTTGTTCATGCCGAACGTCATCACCGAGCCGATGGACTGCATGATGATCGACGGGATGCCGACGGCGTAGATCTCCGCCACCGTGGCGCGGTGGGGGCGGATATCCTTCGCGCGCAGATGGACCTCGGGATTCTTTTTCAGGTTGAGGTACAGCCCCAGCCCCGCGCCGACGAACTGGCCGATGACCGTGGCGAGCGCCGCGCCCGCCACCTCCATGCGCGGAAAGCCGCAAAGCCCGAAGATCATGATCGGATCGAGCACGATGTTGCACACCGCGCCCGCGATCTGCGAGATCATGGAGAGGTTCGTGCGGCCGGTGGATTGCAGCAGCCGCTCGCCGTAGACCTGAAGGAAAAGCGCGGCGGAAACGCCGATGCAGATCGCGACGTAGTCGCGCCCGTAGGCGATGATCTGCGCGTTGTCGGTCTGAAAGCGGAAAAACGGGCCGGCGAGGGAAAGACCGAGCACGGCGAAGGCCGCAGCGGTGCAGAGCGTGAGGAACAGCCCCGTGCCGGCGGCGCGGTCCGCCGCCTGCTGGTCCTTTTCGCCGAGCGAGCGCGACAGCAGCGCGTTCATCCCGACGCCCGTGCCGACGGAAAAGGCGATGCAGAGTGTTTGCAGCGGGAAGGCGAGCGACACGGCGTTCATCGCGTCCTGGCTCAGCCGCGCGACGAACACGCTGTCCACGATGTTGTAAAGCGCCTGAAAGAGCATCGACACCATCATCGGCGCCGCCATGTCGGCCAGGAGCCTCCCGACGGGCATCGTGCCCATCTTGTTTTCTCTGATATTTTCTTCCATGGTTCCTCCCCCGAATGCAGCATATAAAATTCCGGCGCTTGCCGCGCCGGAATCATTTTTTACTTTTTGAGTTCGCCGTTGGCGGATTTGGTGAGATAGGCGTTGATAAAGCCGTCCAGGTCGCCGTCCATGACCGCCTGGATGTTGCCGGTCTCATAGTCGGTGCGCATATCCTTAACGAGCTGGTAGGGCATGAAAACGTAGGAACGGATCTGGCTGCCCCACTCGATCTTCAGCTGCACGCCCTTGATGTCGGACACCTTTTCCGCGTGCTGCTGGATCTTGAGCTCCATCAGCTTGGATTTCAGCATCTGCATGGCGTAGTCGCGGTTCTGGAACTGCGAGCGCTGCGTCTGGCAGGCGGTGACGATACCGGTGGGCTTGTGGATCAGGCGGACGGCAGAGGACGTCTTGTTGACGTGCTGGCCGCCCGCGCCGCTGGAGCGGTAGACCTGCATCTCAATGTCCTCGGGCCGGATCTCGACCTCGATATCCTCGGGCAGCTCGGGCATGACCTCGAGCGCGGCAAAGCTCGTCTGCCGGCGGGCGTTGGCGTCGAACGGGGAAACGCGGACGAGGCGGTGCACGCCGTTTTCGCCCTTGAGATAGCCATAGGCGTTCTCGCCCCTGACCATGACCGTTGCGCTCTTGAGGCCGGCCTCGTCGCCGTCGAGATAGTCGAGCATCTCGAACTCAAAGCCGTGCTTGTTCGCCCACTGCATATACATGCGGTAGAGCATCTGCGCCCAGTCCTGCGCCTCGGTGCCGCCAGCACCGGCGTGGAACGTCAGGATGGCGTTGCAGTTGTCGTACTCGCCGGAGAGCAGCGTCGTCAGCCGCGCCTGCTCCATCTCGGCCTCCAGCTTCCCGTAGCCCTCCTCCAGCTCCGGCAGCAGGCTCGCGTCGTCCATCTCCGTGCCCATCTCGGTCAGCGCGAGCAGATCGTCGCGCGCGGAAACGAGCTTTTCGTAGCGGTGGATCTTATTTTGCAGCTGCTTGGAGCGCATCTGGTTTTTCTGCGAGCGTTCCAGATCGTTCCAGAAGCCCTCCTCGTGGGCCTCCAGCTCCAGCCGCTGGAGCTCGCGGCGGGACTGCTCGATCTCCAGCGCCTTAAAGAGGTTTTCAAACGTTTCGTCCATCGCAAGCAGCTTCTGCTTGTAGGAATCGTATTCGATCACTGCCATGGCGGTCTCTCCTCACTCTTGTTGCTGCATTAGCCGGAAAAGTATATCACACACGCCGCGCAAAGGCAAGAAAAATCCGTCCCGCGGGGCAAAACCTCCCGTACGGACGGCCTTTTGCGCATCAGCGGCGAAAAAAACAAAAAAGCCACGCCTCCGGCGTGGTTCCTTCCGTCGATCTCAGCGCTCGCTGACGATCTGCCTGGTGCTGCCGAAAATCATATCGTCAACATCCTGCTTGATGAACTTCTCATACATGTTGGTTCTCACGCTCCTTTCCTTCATTTACTTCAGTTTGTATTATAGGCGCGGGAAAGGCAAATTGCAATCGTCAGCTTTCATGATTTTGCCCAAAAAGTTAACAGTTTCTTCATGCAAGATGCCAACCCGACACTTGCATTTTTTTCCGCTGCATTTTATAATGGGCTGGAAAAGTTATTGGAACAGGGGAGTGGCAGGATATGTCGGCTTTTGTTGATTTTCAGGACGTCTCCAAGGTCTACCGCAGCGGCGAGGTGGAGATCCGCGCGGTGGACCACATCAGCTTTACGATCGAAAAGGGCGAGTTCTGCGTGATCGTCGGCCCCTCCGGCGCAGGCAAGACGACGGTGCTCAACATGCTCGGCGGGATGGACGCCTGCTCAGGCGGCACGATCACCGTGGACGGCACGCGCGTCAGCGGCTTCAGCGCCCGCCAGCTCACGACGTATCGCCGCCGTGACATCGGCTTCGTCTTTCAGTTCTACAACCTTGTGGGCAACCTGACAGCGCTGGAAAACGTCGAGCTGGCGGCGCAGATCTGCGACGACCCGCTCGACGCGGCGACGGTACTGCGCGAGGTGGGGCTTGCCGGACGGGCAAACAACTTCCCCGGCCAGCTCTCCGGCGGCGAGCAGCAGCGCGTGGCGATCGCCCGCGCGCTGGCGAAAAACCCCAAGCTCCTGCTCTGCGACGAGCCGACCGGCGCGCTCGACTACGTGACGGGCAAGCAGATCCTCAAGCTTTTGCAGGACACCTGCCGGGAAAAGGGCGTGACGGTCGTGGTCATCACGCACAACAGCGCCATCACGCCGATGGCGGACCGCGTCATCCACATCAAAAACGGCACGGTGGAGAGCATGCAGTGCAACAACCATCCGACCAGCGTGGAGCTGATCGAATGGTAAAGAAAAAATCGGAACGAAAGGGGGCGGCGCGATGAAAAACGCCATGCAGAAGGATTTCTGGCGCGAGATCAAGCGCACGCGCAGCCGCTTTTTCTCCATCCTGGTGCTGGTGGCGCTGTCGGTAGCATTTTTGTCGGGGCTGAAGGCGACCGCGCCGGACATGAAGCGCACGGGCGACGATTATCTCGATTCCCTGCACCTGGCGGATATCCAGGTGCTCTCGACCCTCGGGCTGACGGAGGATGATATCGGCGTGCTGCGGGCGCAGGACAGGGTGGACGACGCCGAGGGCGCCTATGTGATCGACGCGTTCGCGTCGTCCGGGGCAACGGACGCGGTGGTCAAGATCCTGTCGCTGAGCGCGCGCGGCATCAACGACGTAGCGCTGCGCGAGGGCCGGATGCCCGAGCGCGCGGACGAGTGCGTGGTGGAGGAAAATATGCTGGGGCTGATGGACATCGCCATCGGCGATACCGTCACGCTTGCGCCGTCCGACAAGCTGGACGGCGCGCTCTCGCAGGACACGTTCACGGTGGTCGGCACCATCCGCTCGCCGGTATACCTCGCCGTCGAGCGCGGCACGTCCACGATCGGCAGCGGCACGGTGAAGGCATACCTCTACCTGCCGCGCGAGGCGTTCGCGCTGGATTACTACACGGCGGCGTATCTGCGCGTTTCCGGCGCGGCGGAGATGACGGCGTTTTACGACGACTATGACGACTATATCGACGATGTGATCGATTCGCTCGAGCCGCTGAGCGAGGAACGTGCGCAGCAGCGCCGCGACGAACTGGTCGGCGAGGCGACGGAAAAGCTGGACGACGCACAGCGCGAGCTGGACGATGCGAAGGCCGAAGCGGATGAAAAGCTCGGCGATGCGCAGCGCGAGCTGAACGATGCGCGCAGAAAGCTGGACGACGGCTGGCGCGACTACCGCGACGGGCAGCAGGAATTGCAGGACTCCCGCGCGGAGCTGGACGAGGCCTATCAGTCCTTACAGGGCGGCGAGCAGGAGTATGCGGACGGGCTTGCGCAGTACGAGTCCTCGCGCAAGGAATTGGAAGATCAAGAAACTGCCGCGGGGGCGGGCATGGCTGCGGTGACAGACCCCGCCGCGCTCGCCGCAATGCAGCAGCAGATGGAGCAGGCCCGGCAGCAGCTTGATGAAGCCAAGGCACAGCTCGACGCCGCGCGCGCGGAGCTGGACAAGGGCTGGCAGGAATACCGCGACGGCGAGCAGCAATATGCCGACGGCGAGCAGGAGCTGAAGGACGCCTATGCCGATCTGAGCTCCGGCGAGCGCGATTACCGCGACGGGCTTGCCGAATACGAGGACGCGAAGGCGGAGGCTGACGGGAAGATCGCCGACGCGCAGGCAAAGATCACCGACGCGCGCCGCGAGGTCGCCGACATCGGGGACTGCGAGTGGTATCTCTTCAGCCGCAGCTACAACCCCGGCTACACGGGCTTCGGGCAGGACGCCGAGCGCATGGCGAACCTTGCAAGCGTTTTCCCCATCATTTTCTTCCTCGTCGCGGCGCTCGTATGCCTGACGACGATGACGCGCATGGTCGAAGAGCAGCGCGTGCAGATCGGGTGTCTCAAGGCGCTGGGCTACAGCCGCCTCGCCATTTCGGCGAAATACCTCTGCTACGGCCTGCTGCCGAGCCTCGGCGGCGGTGTGCTGGGGCTTGCCATCGGCTACACGCTCTTCCCCAAGATGATCTTTACGGCCTATCAGATCATGTATCAGATGCCGGATATCGAGCTGCGCGCCTATGCGGATATCTCCGCCTTTTCCGTGCTCGCAGCGGTCGCGTGTACAACGGTCGCGACGCTCTGGGCGTGCCTCGCCACGCTGCGCGAAACGCCCGCCAGCCTGATGCGCCCGCGCACGCCGAAGGCGGGCAAGCGCGTGTTTCTTGAATATATCAAGCCCCTGTGGAAGCGCATGTCGTTCACGCACAAGGTAACGGCGCGCAACCTTTTCCGCTATCAGAAGCGCTTTTGGATGACGGTCATCGGCATCGGCGGCTGCACGGCGCTCATCATCGCGGGCTTCGGCATGCGCTCGTCGCTGCTCTTTACGATGTCGCGCCAATACGACGAGCTGTTCCACTACAGCGCGCAGGTGACGCTCTCCGACAGCGTGCTGCCCGAGGAGCGCGCGGCGGTGGAGGACTATCTTTCCTCCGATGCGCGCATCGTGAACTACATCCCCTGCGCGGCCTCGTCCGCGACGGCCATCACGTCTCATTATTCAACGAGCGCCTACGTCGAGGTGATGGAGTCCGGCGACATCTCCAAGGCCATCGAGCTCTACGACTACAAGACGGGCGAGACCATCACGATGCAGGACGGCGGCGTTTACATCGACCAGAAGCTCTCCGAGCTGCTCGGCGTGGGCGCAGGCGATGCGCTCGTACTTGATGGGGACGAGCGCGTGAGCGTGACGGTCGCGGGCGTTTACGAGCACTACACAGGGCATTTCATCTATATGACGCCCGCGTATTACGAGGAAGTCTTCGGCAAGTCCGCCGATGCGAACGCCTACCTGCTGAACTTTACGAGCGACGATGAGGCGACCTGCGGCGAGATCTTTGAAAAGCTGCTCTCCTACAGCGGCGTGGTGTCCACCTCGCGGATGCGCGACACGCAGGACACCTACACGCACAGCATGGAGCGCGTGGACTTCGTCGTAGTCATCGTCATTCTGGCTGCGGCGGCGCTGGCGGTGGTCGTGCTCTACAACCTTTCGAACATCAACATCACCGAGCGCCAGCGCGAGCTGGCGACGATCAAGCTGCTGGGCTTTTACGACGGCGAGGTCTCCGCCTACATCTACCGCGAGAACATCGTGCTCACGGTGCTGGGCATTCTGCTGGGCTGCTTCATGGGGCACTGGCTGCACCTTTACCTCGTGCGTTCGACGGAGATCGACCTGATGATGTTCGGGCGGCAGACCGCACCGTCGAGCTACCTCTATGCGGCGGCCCTGACGGCGCTGTTCTCGCTGCTGGTCAATCTTCTGGCGCACTTCCGGATGAAAAAGATCGACATGGTCGAAAGCCTCAAGAGCGCGGAATAAAATCCCTTGTTTCCAAGCGGAACAGTGTGCTACAATAAGGGGCGGCAAAAGCCGCCCCTTTCTTTTTGATTTTTTCACGCATCTGCGTGCGTACGATAGGAGACTTCATGGCGAGACAAAGGAGAAAACATCATTTCCGGCGCAACTTGCTTATTTTGCTCGTGCTGTTCGGCATTTACCTTTGCTGGGGCAACAGCAGCATCGAGACTGATGAGGCGGCGTTCACATCTGCGGCGCTGCCCGCGGGCTTTGACGGCTGCCGCATCGTGCACCTGAGCGACCTGCACGGCAAATACTTCGGCAGGGACAACGAGCGCCTGTACCGCGCGGTCAAGGCTGCGCAGCCGGAGTATATCTTTGTGACGGGCGATCTGGTGGATCGCAAGACTGAGGATCCGACCGTCTATGCCGGCGAGGTCGGCGCGGCGCTCTCCGCCATCGCGCCGACGTATTACGTCACGGGCAACCACGAGTGGGGTCACGGCACAAAGGTTGTGGAGGAGATCAAGCGCACGCTGCGGGAGAGCGGCGTGACGGTGCTCTCCAACGAATTTGTGCCGCTTACGCGAAACGGCGACAGCATTGTCCTTGCGGGCATCGACGACCCGAACGGCTACGCCGATCAGGAGACGCCGCAGGAGCTCGCGCAGGAGGTAAGCGCCGCTTATGGCGATGCGTTCCGGCTGCTGCTGGCGCACCGCAACGACCGCTTTGCGGACGAATACAGCCTGCTGGGCGCAGATCTGACATTTTCCGGCCACGGGCACGGCGGCATCTGGCGCCTGCCGTTCACCGACGGAGTGTTCGGCACGCAGCGGGATCTCTTCCCCACGCACACGGCAGGCTTTTATGAAGACCACGGCGCGCATGTCTTTGTCAGCCGCGGGCTCGGCAATTCGCCGAGGCTCGTGCCGCGCATCCTGAACCGCCCGCAGGTGGCGGTCGTCACACTGGAAAGGGGCTGAGCATATGCTGGAATTTTCTGCCGGAAGCTTCGATATCGCCGTCATCGGCGCAGGCCACGCGGGCATTGAGGCCTCGCTCGCCTGCGCGCGGCTGGGCATGAAAACGGTGTGCTTTACCATCAATCTGGACGCCGTGGGCAACATGCCCTGCAACCCCGCCATCGG
>DHMW01000054.1:0-1276 GCA_002405995.1 Oscillospiraceae bacterium UBA4632 | reverse complement strand
GTGCGCGAGCTGGACGCGCTCGGCGGCGAGATGGCGAAGGCCGCAGACAAGGCGTGCATCCAGTACCGGATGCTCAACCGCGGGAAAGGCCCCGCGGTCTGGTCGCTGCGCGCGCAGGCCGACCGAAAACGCTATCAGAGCGTGATGAAGCACACGCTCGAAACGCAGGAAAATCTGCTGCTGCGGCAGGCGGAAATTGTCGATCTGCGCGTACAGAACGGCCACGTGTCCGCCGTCGTGACCGAGACCGGCGGCGTTTACGCCGTCAGGGCCGCCATCCTCTGCTCGGGCACGTTTCTCGACGGCCGCACCATCGTGGGTGAATGCGTGCGCGAAAGCGGTCCCGACGGGATGCACGCCTCGCTCACGCTGGCAGGCGCGCTCAAAGCGCTCGGGCTGCCGCTGCGCCGCTTCAAGACCGGTACGCCGCCGCGCGTGAACGCGCGCAGCGTCGATTTTTCACAGATGGAGGTGCAGACGGGCGACGAAGCGCCGCTGCCGTTCTCGTTTTCCACAGAGCATCCGCCTGAAAATCAGGCGGTCTGCTACCTGACCTACACCACGGCGGAGACGCACCGCGTCATCCGCGAGAATCTGGACCGCAGCCCCATCTATTCCGGCGTGATCGAGGGCGTCGGCCCGCGCTACTGCCCGAGCATCGAGACGAAGATCGTCCGCTTTCCCGATAAGCCCCGCCACCAGCTGTTCATCGAGCCGATGGGCCTCGACACCGAGGAGCTGTACATCCAGGGCTTTTCCTCGTCCATGCCCGAGGAGGTGCAGATCGAAATGCTGCACTCGGTCAAGGGACTCGAGCATGCGGAGATCATGCGTCCGGCCTACGCCATCGAATACGACTGCATCGACCCGACCGCCCTCTACCCGACGCTCGAATACAAGCACATCGGGGGTCTGTACGGCGCGGGGCAGTTCAACGGCTCGTCTGGCTACGAGGAGGCGGCGGTGCAGGGCTTCGTCGCGGGCGTGAACGCTGCGCGCAAGCTCAAAGGCGAAACGCCGTTTGTCCTGGGCCGCGCGCAGGCGTATATCGGCACGCTGATCGACGACCTCGTCACCAAGGGCACGAACGAGCCCTACCGCATGATGACGAGCCGCAGCGAGTACCGCCTCATTTTGCGGCAGGACAACGCCGACGAGCGGCTTGCGCCCATCGGGCATGAGCTCGGCCTCGTCAGCGACGAAACGCTGCAAAGAGTCAACGACAAATACGATGCCGTGCGCCGCGAGATCAGGCGTCTCGAGCACACGGGCGTCC
>DHMW01000058.1:7314-21289 GCA_002405995.1 Oscillospiraceae bacterium UBA4632 | reverse complement strand
ATATTACGCTCTGGCCGCAGCGCGACGGGGCAGACGGCTTTTATCTCAGCCGCATGAGAAGGAGAACAAATGACTGATATCAAGTCAATGACGCTTGCGGAGATCACCGAGACGCTGCGCGCGATGGGCGAGCCGTCGTTCCGCGGCAAGCAAGTCTTCATCTGGCTGCACCGCGGCATCACCGATTTTGACGAGATGATGAATATTCCAAGATCCCTGCGCGAAAAGCTCAGGGCGGAGTACTACATCACCGTGCCAACGGTCGCGCGCAAGCAGGTGTCACAGCTCGACGGGACGATCAAGTACCTCTGGGAGCTTTCCGACGGCAACTGCATCGAAACGGTGCTGATGTCCTACCACCACGGCAACACGGTCTGCATTTCCTCGCAGGTCGGCTGCCGGATGGGCTGCAAATTCTGCGCCTCGACGCTCGCCGGTAAGGTGCGCGATCTGCGCCCGTCCGAAATGCTCGATCAGGTGCTTTTCACGCAGCCCGACTCCGGAAAGGATATCTCCAACATCGTGCTCATGGGCATCGGCGAACCGCTGGACAACCGGGAAAACGTGCTGCGGTTTTTAGAACTGATCAACCATCCTGATGGGATGAACATCGGCATGCGGCATATTTCGCTTTCCACCTGCGGCGTGGTGCCGGGCATCGACGCGCTCGCGGAGGATAATTTGCAGCTGACGCTGTCGGTCTCGCTCCACGCGCCCGACAGCGCGACGCGCAGCCGCATCATGCCCGTGAACAACGCCTACGATGTGGAGGAGCTGTTTGCCGCCTGCCACCGTTACTTTGAAAAGACCGGCCGCCGAATCTCGTTTGAATACGCAATGATCGACGGCGTGAACGACCACGACTGGCAGGCGGACCTTCTGGCGCAGAAGATCCGCGGAATGCCCGGACATGTGAACCTGATCCCGCTCAACGATGTGGTCGAGAGCGAGTTCAAGCCGAGCCGCCGCGTCGCGGCATTCCAGAAGCGCCTGGAATCCCACGGTGTAACGGCGACGGTACGCCGCAGCCTCGGCGGCGACATCGACGCCAGCTGCGGGCAGCTGCGGCGCAAGGAAATGAAGGCAAGGGAGGGATCTGCGCAATGAGAGGCTGCGGCAAGACCGACGTGGGGCTGCGACGGCACGAAAATCAGGATACCTTTGCCATTGAAAGCAATGAGCGGGGTCTCATCGCCGTCGTGTGCGACGGCATGGGCGGCGCCGAGGGCGGACAGATCGCCAGCGCCATCGCAGTAGAGACCTTTATGGCGCAGATGCGTGCGCTCATTCGCGAGGACATGACCTCCGAGCAGCTGCGCGAGCTCGCATCGTTCTGCGTGGCGCAGGCGAACAATGCAGTGTACCGGCGTGCGCTTGCAGACGAAAGCTGCCATGGGATGGGCACAACGCTTGTCTCTGCAGCGGTAACGGAGCGTGCAGCGGTGATCTGCAACATCGGCGATAGCCGGGCCTACCTTATCCGCGGCGGCGGCATGGTGCGCATCACGCACGACCACAGCGTGGTGCAGACGCTTGTGGAGAATGGCAGCATCACGGCGGAGGAGGCACGCATGCACCCCAACCGTAATCTGATCACCCGCGCGCTCGGTCCGGAGGAACAGGCGCGCTGCGACGCATTTGAGGTAACGTTTACCCGCGGCGACCGGCTGCTGCTGTGCACCGACGGGCTGGTCGTCACAGCGACGGACGCGGAGATCTGCCGCGCCGTCTGCACGCACAAAAAAAGCGAGGAAAGCCTTGAAGCGCTCATTTCACTCGCCAAGGCGCAGGGCGCGCCGGACAATGTGACGGCAGTGCTCATCGATCATATGTAAGGGAGGTGGGATCGGTATGGACAAAATGATCGGAAAAATGCTCGACAACCGCTACGAGCTGCTTGAAGTGATCGGCAGCGGCGGCATGGCAGTCGTCTACAAGGCGAAATGCCACAGGCTCAACCGCCTGGTCGCCATCAAGGTGCTCAAGAGCGACCTTGCCGGGGACGCCGATTTCCGCCGCCGCTTCCGCGACGAGTCACAGGCGGTCGCGATGCTCTCGCACCCGAATATTGTATCGGTCTATGACGTGAGCCGCGGTGAGACGGAGTACATCGTCATGGAACTGATCGACGGCATCACGCTCAAGCAGTATATGGAGCGCCGCGGCCAGCTGAATTGGCGCGAAGCGCTGCATTTCATCACACAGATCATGAAAGCGCTCTCACATGCGCATTCGCGCGGCATCATCCACCGCGATATCAAGCCGCAGAACATCATGGTCCTGCGCGACGGCAGCGTCAAGGTCGCCGACTTCGGCATCGCCTGCCTTGCCAATTCCGCCAACACTCTTACGCAGGAGGCGCTCGGCTCGGTGCATTATATGTCGCCCGAGCAGGCGAAGGGCGACCGCACGGACGCGCGGTCAGATATTTACTCCGCAGGCGTGGTGCTCTACGAAATGCTGACGGGCCGGCTGCCGTTTGAAGGCGACAGCGCCGTTTCCGTCGCCATCCAGCACCTGTCCTCCGTACCGCTCTCTCCGCGCGAGATCAATCCCGAGGTGCCCGAAGCGCTGGAGCTGATCTGCATGAAGGCGATGGCATCCGACATTGACAAGCGCTATGCCTCCGCAGACGCGATGCTGGCGGACCTTGAGGAATTCCGCAAGAATCCGGAGGTCGATCTCGATTTCACCATAGAGGACCTGCATCGCGAGACGGCGGACGAGCCGACGCAGTATCTTCCCGCAGTGCACGCGGTCCCGCCGCGAGCGCAGCAGAAGGAGCCGGAGGACGAGCCGGAAGAAGCGGGCGGGCTGCGCCGCGCGCTGACCATCGCGGGAGCAGTCGCCGCCGCTGTCGCGCTTGCCGTGCTGCTGTGGTCGGTGATCTTCAGCGACCTTTTCGGCGGCGAGCAGACGCCGACAGAATACGAGGTGCCGGATCTTCTCGGCATGACCATCGCCGAAGCGGAAGCGGACGAGCGCGTGAAGGGTATCTTCACGATCGAGCAGATCGGTCAGCGCGCCAGCAGCGAGTATGACGCAGGACAGATCATCGAGCAGTCCCCGGAGAAGGGAAAGAGCGTGAAGGGGAACCGCGTGATCTCGGTGTTTATCAGCACCGGCATCAAAAGCGATAAAATGCCGAACCTTGTGAACACGGAGTACCGCAATGCGACCATACAGCTGAAGAATTTGGACCTTGACCTTGTGATCAGCGAACCGGTGGAGGAATACAGCGATTCCATCAACTCCGGCTATATTATCCGTACCATCCCGGAGTATAACGAAACGCTCAAGGAGGGCGATGCGGTCACGCTGATCGTGAGCAAGGGCCCGGAGAAAAAACCGATCAAGGTATTGACCTTTACAAGCCTTGATATCGATACCGCGCGGCAGCTCGCCACGCAGTCCGGGCTTGTGGTGGCGGAGGTAACATCGCGTCCTGACGGTATGGTCGCCTCCGGCATCGTGCTCGAGCAGAGCATTGCACCGGATACCACGGTGACCGAGGGCGCGAAGATCAGCTTTGTCATCAGCGCCGGCCCTGTGGGGGACAGCTCCGGCGAAGCCCCCTCCGCTGCAGGAGACGAGGAGCAGCCGTGAACGGAAGAATACAGCGCGCGCTGAGCGGCTTTTACTACGTCAAATGCGGTGACGGTCGGCTCTTTACCTGTAAGGCGCGCGGCAGGTTCCGCAGGGAGGGCGTTTCACCGCTCGTGGGCGACAACGTCGTATTCTGCGAGATGCCGGGCGGCGAAGGCCGTATCGATGAGATCCTGCCGCGCCGGAATTTCTTTGAGCGCCCGAGCGTTGCCAATATCGACCAGATGGTCATTGTCTGCTCGCAGGCGCTTCCGAAAACAGATCCGTATCTGGTCGATCGCATGACTGCCATTGCTGCGCTCAAGGGCTGCGATGTGCTGATCTGCATCAACAAGTGCGACCTCGACCCCGCGGACGCGCTGCGGGACTATTATGAAACGGCCGGCTTGCGCACGGTCTGCGTCAGCGCGGAAACGGGCGAGGGGATCGAGCTGCTCCGCGCTCAGCTCACCGACCGGCTTTCCGCCGTCACGGGGAACTCCGGCGTCGGCAAGTCAAGCATCCTCAACGCACTCGACCCCGATATGTCGCTCAAGACAGGCGAGGTCAGCCAGGCACTCGGCCGCGGCAGGCACACGACACGCCATGTGGAGCTCTATGAGCTTGCCTGCGGCGCGGCGATCATCGACACGCCGGGCTTTTCCTCCTTCGAAACCGAGGGGCTGAGTCTTGCGCTGCAGGAACGGCTGCCGGAATGCTTTCCGGATTTTGCGCCATACCTTGGCAGCTGCCAGTTCGTCGGGTGCAGCCATACGAAGGAAAAGGGCTGCTCCGTGCGCCAGGCCGTGAAGGATGGGAGGATCGTCAAAGGCCGGCACGAGAGCTACTGCCGCCTCTATGAGGAACTCAAGGATCTGCGCGAGTGGAGCGCAGGCGCCCAGCGGCGCCGCTGAATCGAACGGAAAACCGACAAGGACCTGTGCCAAACGGCACGGGTCCTTGTCATTGAGAAATGATGAGAGAGGGGAGTCGTCACGCTCAATCCTGGAACAGGGGAGTAGAGAGATAGCGGTCGCCGGTATCCGGCAGCAGGACGACAATGGTCTTGCCCTTGTTCTCCGGGCGCTTGGCAAGCTGGATGCCTGCCCACACGGCAGCGCCGGAGGAAATGCCGACCAGCACGCCCTCGCTGTGACCGATGCGCTTGCCGGTGGCAAAGGCATCGTCGTTCTCAACGGGAATGACCTCGTCATAGATCTTCGTATCCAGCACCTCGGGCACAAAGCCTGCGCCAATGCCCTGGATCTTATGCGCGCCTGCAACGCCCTTGCTCAAAACAGGGGAGCCAGCAGGCTCGACGGCAACGACCTTGACGGACGGCTTCTTCTCCTTGAGGAACTTGCCCGTACCGGTCAGTGTGCCGCCGGTGCCGACGCCCGCGACAAAGAGATCGACCTCGCCGTCGGTGTCAGCCCAGATCTCAGGACCAGTGGTCTCATAGTGCGCCTTGGGGTTCGCCGGATTGACGAACTGGCCGGCGATAAAGCTGTTCGGGATCTGCGCCGCCAGCTCCTCCGCCTTGGCGATCGCACCCTTCATGCCCTTGGCTCCCTCGGAGAGCACCAGCTCCGCGCCATAGGCCTTCATCAGTTGGCGGCGCTCCACGCTCATGGTCTCAGGCATGACGATGATAATGCGGTAGCCGCGCGCGGCGGCAACAGAAGCAAGCCCGATGCCGGTGTTGCCTGAGGTCGGCTCAATAATGACGGAGCCGGGCTTCAGCTTGCCGCTCTGCTCAGCATCGTCGAGGATCGCTTTGGCGATACGATCCTTGACGGAACCCGCGGGATTAAAGTATTCCAGCTTGGCAAGCAGCCTTGCCTCCAGCTTTTCTTCCTTTTCGATGTGGGTCAGCTCCAACAGCGGGGTCTTGCCGATCAGCTGGTCTGCGGATGTATAGATTCTGCTCATAATGTTTCCTCCCGAACAATATTCGTTCCATATCCAAATTATAACGGTTGCTGCCGATCTATTTCGATGATCGTTTGTCTTTCACGCACCGGCGCGGCGACATCGAAGCAGCTGAAGTGAAGCAGTCATGTTTTATTACCAACCTTTCAAGTAGGTATGTAGGGATTATACGATGCAGATTCCGATTTGTCAAGAGGGAATTTCCAAAAAAATAGTTGAATTCCTATAAACCATGCAATATAATAGGTTGTAGAATACGAGGTGAGGCGTAATGATGATTTCAACCAAAGGGCGCTACGCGCTGCGTGTGCTCATCGATATGGCGGAGCACCAGACGACCGGGTATATCCCGCTCAAGGAGATCGCACAGCGGCAGGATATCTCGGAAAAATACCTGGAGAGCATTGTAAAAACGCTCGTCCAGGGCGGCGTGCTGGAGGGGATGCGCGGCAAGGGCGGCGGCTACCGCCTGTGCAAAAGCCCCGATCAGTTCACTGCGGGGAATATCCTGCGGCTGATGGAGGGCTCGCTTGCACCGGTGACCTGCCTGGAATCCGGCAGCGCCCCCTGTGCGCGCGCGGCGGAGTGCCGCACGCTGTCGCTCTGGTCCGGACTGAACGATGTGATCAACAAGTATCTTGACCAATACACGCTCGCCGATCTTCTGCGAGAGGACGGCGGATACGACTATGTGATTTGAACGAATGGCATCCAAAACGGTTTTTCGGGAGTTTTCCCTCATCACACTGGGCACTGCGATCATCGCTGCCGCCGTCTTTTTCTTCATGCAGCCCTCGCACCTGGCGCTGGGCAGCGTTGCGGGGCTCGCGGTCGTGCTGGAGCAGTTCGTGCCGCTCAGCGTCGCTGCGATCTCGCTGCTTGTCAACGTGGCGCTTTTGCTGCTCGGCTTTTTGCTGGTGGGCAGGGAGTTCGGCGCAAAGACGATCTACACCTCCGTCCTCCTGCCCGCGTTCCTCGCCGCGCTGGAGCTGCTCTTTCCCGGCAACGTCTCGCTCACCGGCGATGCGCTGATCGACATGGTGTGCTGCCTGCTCGTGATCAGCTTCGGGCAGTCGATCCTCTTCAGCCAGAACGCCTCGTCCGGCGGGCTGGACATCGTCGGCAAGATCCTCAACAAGTTCTTCCGTCTGAATATCGGCAAATCGATCGCGGCCGCAGGGATGGTCGTTGCACTCTCATCTGCGCTGGTCTATGATAAGAAAACGGTCGTGCTCAGCGTGCTGGGCACATACCTGAGCGGCATTGTGCTGGACTACTTTATTTTTGGCGCCAACACCAAGCGCAAGGTCTGTATCATCTCGCGCAGGCAGGAGGATATCCTTCGCTTCCTGCTCGATACGCTTCACAGCGGCGCAACACTTTACGAAGCGAAGGGAGCCTACGGCGGCTTTTCCGGCGAGGAGATCGTGACCATCGTGGACAAGAACGAATACCGCCTGCTGATGAACTTCCTGTCCAAAGCGGACCCGGCCGCCTTTGTGACGGTTTACACCGTCAGTGAGGTGCTCTACCAGCCCAAGCCGCGCACGGCAAGACGGAAATGAACGATATCCAAACAAAAAAAGGAAGCAATGCGATCGCATTGCTTCCTTTTTCGCTCAGAGCAAACCCTTGATATGGGACAGCCGGTCAAGCGCGGCATAGAGCGTTTCGTCCTTTTTCGCAAAATGCAGACGGACGATGTTATTGACCGGTTCGCTGAAAAACGAGCTGCCCGGCACGGCGGCGACACCTGCCTTACGCGCCAGCTGCTCGCAGAAATCCATATCGCTCTGGTCCTTTTTGAGATAGGGCGCGATATCAGCCAGCACGAAGTAGGTGCCCTCGGGATCAGTGAAGGGAATGCCGATGCTGCGCAGGCCGTCGGTAAAGATCTGCTTCATATGCGCGTAGTGCGCGCCGAATTCATCGTAGTAGCTCTGAGGCATATCGAGCCCTACCACGGCGGCCTCCATCAACGGCGAAGGGCAGCCAACGGCGTTGAAATCGTGATACTGGCGGATGCGCGTCATAATATTCTCCGGCGCGATGGCGTAGCCGAGCCGCCAACCGGTGATGGAATATGTTTTGGAGAGGGACGAGCAGGACACCGTGCGTTCCCACATGCCGGGAATGCCGTTCATATAGACGTGCCTGCGGCCATCGTAGACGATGTGCTCATACACCTCGTCCATGATAGCATACACATCGTAGCGGATGCAGAGGTCAGCGATCGTCCTGAGCTCCTCCTCAGTAAAGACCTTACCGCTGGGGTTCGATGGGTTGCAGATGATGATCGCCTTCGCGCCGCCGCGGAACGCATCCTCCAGCATGTTTGGGTCAAAAGAAAACGTAGGCGGAGCCAGCGGAACAAAGACCGGCTCGCAGCCTGCCATGATCGCCTGCGCGCGGTAATTTTCAAAGAAAGGGGAAAACATCACAACGCGGTCGCCCGGATCTGTCAGCGCAAAGAGCGTATCGACCATCGCCTCGGTCGAGCCGATGGTGGCAACGATCTCGGTCTCGGGGTCAATGGTGCGGCTCATAAAGCGGCCGCATTTGCGCGCGATCGCCTGGCGAAAATTCGGCGCGCCCATCGTGATGGGGTACTGGTGGGGACCCTCGTGGCTCACGACCTCGAGACGATCCGTCATCTCCTTGGGCGGGTCAAAATCGGGGAAGCCCTGCGCCAGGTTGATCGCACCGCACTCCTGCGAGATGCGGGTCATCCTGCGGATGACGGAGTCGGTGAAAAAGCGGTTCCTGCTGCTCATTTCCTGCATGATAGCTATCGTCCTTTCCGGTGCGGGCTGTGCGGAAAGGCGCGCAGAACCGCTGAAATTATCAAATTATTTATTACACAAGCATGAAAAAAAGTCAAGTATCGCTCAAAGCATCAAAAAAAGTTCGGCGCTTTGGCATGATAAAGCAGGAACGGCGCAGCGCCCTTTTGTATAGAATGGAGCAGCAAGAGCTGAGAGGGGAGGGGAGAAGCATGTATTCCGGTCAGGGGGCGCGGCCGCCCGGTCCGCCGCCGTTCGGACCATGGCGCGGCGTGGGCCTGTGCGCGCTGATGCTCGGGCTCGGCATTTTCATCGTGGCGATCTTTCCGGTCGGGGCGCTGATGTTTCTGGTGGCGTTTCTTCTCATCTTCTGCGGGATCGGCTGTTTGCGCAGATTTTAGCGGGATCAGGAGGGTTTAGGGCATGAAGATCGTGATCTGGAAGTCTCCCAAGCTGCTCAGCGCAATGCTGCGGCACATGCTTGGCGTAAAGGAGGACGCATAACGCGTCCTCCTTCGGCATACAGTGAAGCAACACAAAGCCGAAGGAGAGGACTGCCATGGAACTGGAATTGAAAAAAGAGCTCTTTGCCTGTTACCGTGCCCTGCCGCCGCTGTGCGGTACGCACGAAGAAACGGCGGAGACGATCGTACCGGATTATTTGCCGGACATTGCCCGCATCGTGGATTCTTACGGATGTCTGTTCCTGCGCAGCCGGGAGATCGCAGACGGAAAAGCCGACGTATCCGGCGTGATCAGGATGACACTGCTGTATCTGGCGGAGGGGGAGCAGGGGCTTCGCTCGTTTGTATATACCCTTCCGCTGGAATGCACGATAGACGGGCGCGTGGGCGACGGCGCGGCAGACTGCTGCCTGGAAGGGCATATCTGCGCCCCGGAGGTGCGGCTGCTCAACCCGCGCAAGATCTTTACCCGCGCAAATGTTGAGCTGATGCTCACTCCCTACGTTCCCTGCACGCTGACGGTGTGCAGCGGCGTAGAGCAGCAGGAGCGCTACGGGATCGAAACGCTGTGCGAAAGGCGGGAGGTCCCGATGATCTGCGCCATCCGCGAAAAGGAATTCACCTTTTCCGATGATATCCTGCTCTCCGGCACAAAGGAGCCGATCCGTGAGCTGCTGCGCTCCAAGTGCGCGCTGCGGCTGACGGACTGCCGCGAAATAGGAAACAAGCTCGTGCTCAAGGGCACGGCGCAGCTCGAGGTGCTCTATCTTGACGCTGCAGGAAAGCTCGCGCAGGCAAGCAGCGAGCTGCCGTTCTCTCAGGTCCTTGACGGACTGGCGGCAGAGGGCGGCGAACGCTCCGTGCGCGCCTCACTGCGTCTGACAGGGGCTGATATCCGTGTTGGCAGCGAAAGCGAACCGGACAATGACCGCTCGATCTCGCTGCGGCTCTCTGTCAGCGCCTTTGCCGTGATCAGCGAGCTGCGCAGCGTCTGCTGCGTTGCCGATCTGTACAGCACAAGCTGCGACCTGAGCATGAAAACGGAGAACGCAGAGCTGTCCGGTGCTCCCAAGATCCTGACACGGGAGCAGAGCGTGCGCGAGCGGCTCGAGACCGGCGCAGAGATCCAGACCGTGCTTTCTACTGACGTCTGCTTCGGCAGCGCAGGGATCAGCGGCAGCGGGGAGGAAACTGAGCTGCGCGCCGCGGCGGTGCTGCGCGTGCTGTATCTGGATGAAAACGGCACGCCGCTGCTCTCTGAGCGGCGCGTGGAGGTGCTGCTCCGAACGGATATCCCTTCCGCCGGTCGCATCAGCATACAGGGCGTCTGCGCAGGGGAGGTAACGGCCTCGATTGGCGCGGACGGCGTGGAGCTGCGCTTCCCCGTTATCTTTACGCTCAGCGCGGCTGAAACGCCGTGCTTGCCATGCCTGACGGCGCTGCAGGCCGAAAAGCGCACGGCGGACGACGCCGCGCCGTCGCTGGTCCTGCGCGCGATGAAGCAGGGCGAGCGGCTGTGGGATATCGCCAAGCAGTACCGCACGACGGTGGAAGCCATCCTTGCGGCAAACGAGCTGGCAGAGGAATCGGCGGCGCTGGTGAACCAGCTCCTGCTGATCCCGCGCAGGCGCTGAGAAACGGGGGAAGAAGACGATGAGCATGAATACTGAGATCTATCAGGATATCTCCACCCGCACGGCGGGGGATATCTACATCGGAGTGGTCGGTCCCGTGCGCGCGGGCAAATCGACCTTCATCAAGCGCTTCATGGAAACGCAGGTCATCCCGAACATCGACAACGTCTACCGCCGCGAGCGCGCCAAGGATGAGCTGCCGCAGAGCGGCAGCGGCCGCATGGTGATGACGGCGGAGCCGAAGTTTGTGCCGGAGGAAGCGGTCGATATTGCGCTCGACGAGGGCAGCAGCTGCTCAGTGCGGCTCATCGACTGCGTGGGCTACATGATCCCAGGCGCGACGGGTCAGATGGAGGGCGAAAGCCCCCGTATGGTCACAACGCCATGGCTCGACCACGAGGTCACCATGAGCGAGGCGGCGGAGCTTGGCACCACGCGCGTTATCCGTGAGCACTCGACCATCGGCATTGTTGTCACGACTGACGGAAGCATCACCGATATCCCGCGCGAGGATTACATAGAAGCCGAGGGCCGCGTCATCCGTGAGCTGCAGGAGATCGGCAAGCCGTTCCTTGTGCTGCTCAACGCAGCCGATCCGGAAAGCGAGCGTGTGCAGGTAATGGCAAGGGATATTGCTTCACACTATGGCGTGACATGCCTGCCGGTCAACTGCCTGCTGCTCGATGACGAGGCGGTCGGACGCATCCTTCGGGCAGTCCTCTACGAATTTCCCCTCTGCGAGCTGGATCTCAACATCCCACCGTGGGTCGAGGCGCTCAGCATCGAGCACCCGATCAAAAGCGGTCTGTATCAGGCGATCCGCGAGCAGACGCAGCAGCTGCGCTGCATCCGGCAGCTCAAGCCGTGCATCGCCGCGCTCGGCGCAAATGAGGGCATCAGCGGCGCGAGGATCACCTCTATCCAGCTTGGGACCGGCATCGCTGCCGCGGAATTGCAGCTGCCGCGCACGCTGTTCTATCAGACGCTCAGTGAGCAGTCCGGCTTTGCCGTCAAGGATGATGGAGACTTGATGAGCTTGCTGACGGAGCTTTCAACGGTCAAGTCCGAGTACGACAAGGTGGCGCAGGCGATCTCCGATGCGCGCGAGAGCGGCTACGGCATCGTTGTTCCGACGGTCGATGAGCTGAACCTGGAGGAGCCGGAGATCATGAAACAGGGCGGGCGCTACGGCGTGCGGCTCAAGGCAAGCGCACCCAGCCTGCACATTATCCGTGCCGACATCGAAACGACAGTCTCTCCCATCGTCGGCAACGAAAAACAGAGCGAGGACATGGTCAACTACCTCTTGCAGGAGTTCGAGGGCGACACAACGAAGATCTGGCAGTCGAACATCTTCGGCCGCAGCTTTCACGAGATCGTGGGTGAGGACCTGCAGGCAAAGCTCAAGCACATGCCGGACGATGCGCGGCAGAAGCTTCGCCAGACACTTGAACGTATCATCAACGAGGGCACCGGCGGTCTCATCTGCATCATTCTGTGAAGGATAGAAAGGGCAATAGCCAGACCGCTTCTCCTATGCCGCCCGCTGCGGGTATTTTGAGTAAGAGGTTTGCTGCTGAATGAGGGAAACAAGGCAAAAAAGGAACCGATTCTTTGCGAATCGGTTCCTTTTTTATCGGAAATCTTACTTGGCCAGCACCTTTTTGAGCCTGGCAAAGCGGGGGAGGGAATCCTCCTTCGGATTTTTCGGCTCGCCCTGAATGAGCGGCAGCGCGTAGTCGATAAAATCATGCGTCACGCCGTTGCCCTCGGCATTGATCCACTCCTGGGGAACCTTTTTCTCGGCATTCGCCACCTCGGTCAGCGGCAGGAGTTTCGTCCTGCAGGCATAGTGGCCGTTCACAGTCTCACGCTCGAAGGCGACCATCTTGTCGGTGATGCCGGCAACAGCGTTTTCCACCGCGGCGCGGCCGGCCATGACAGCCTCCTCAATATCGGTCTCGCTGGCGAGATGTGCGCCGCAGCGCTGGAGCAGAGAAAGCTCGATACCGCGGACCTTGGCGCCGGTCTTCTGCTTGACCACGTCGGCAAGGCGGGCGGCAAGGCCGCCGAGCTGCGCGTGACCGAAGCCGTCGGTCGCGCTGGTCTTTGCCTCGGAAACGAAGCTGCCGTCTGCATAGTGGATACCCTCAGACACAGCGACCATGCAGTTGCCCTTTTCCTTGTAAACGCGTTCTACATCAGCAAGGAACTTGTCCATGTCGAAGTCGCGCTCGGGGAGATAAATGAGATCGGGACCTGCGCCGTACTCCGTGGCAAGAGCGGCGGCGGCGGTCAGCCAGCCGGCGTGGCGGCCCATGATCTCGATGATGCAGATCATGCCCGTGTCATACACGCGCGCGTCCTGATAGACCTCCATGCAGCTTGTGGCAATGTACTTTGCGGCACTGGCGTAGCCGGGGCAGTGGTCGGTGCCGAACAGGTCGTTGTCGATCGTCTTGGGCACGCCCATCACGCGGCACTCGTAGCCGACCTTCTGCATATACTTGCTGATCTTATTGCAGGTATCCATCGAGTCATTGCCGCCGTTGTAGAAGAAATAGCGGACGTCGTGCTTTTGGAAGACCTCGAGGATGCGCTTGTAATCCGTATCGTCTGCATCGGGATCCGCGATCTTATAGCGGCAGGAGCCGAGGGCGGAGGAGGGAGTGTACTTGAGCAGCTCCAGCTCGCGCGCATCCTCCTTGCTCATGTCGAACAGCCTGTCGGCGAGCACGCCCTTGATGCCGTGCTCCGCGCCGTAAACGGCGGTGATGCAGTCGGAGTCAAGCGCCGTGCGGATCACGCCGTAAGCGCTGGCGTTGATGACGGAGGTGGGACCTCCCGACTGCCCGATGATGCAGGCGCCTTTCAGTTCTTTCATGGCTTGTTACCTCCCTTGCGCTCACGCCTTGCCGGCACAGCCGAGCACGTCGATGAGCTTGTGGCGGACAAGCTCCTTGATATTGGCGCGGGCGGGCTTGAGATACTCGCGCGGGTCAAACTTATCAGGATGCTCATCCATAAACTGGCGGATCGTGCCGGTCATGGCAAGGCGCAGGTCGGAATCGATGTTGATCTTGCAGACGGAGAGCTTGGCCGCCTGACGCAGCTGATCCTCGGGCACGCCAATGGCGTTGGGCATCTTGCCGCCGTGCGCGTTGATCATTTTTACATATTCCTGCGGAACGGAGGACGAACCGTGCAGCACGATGGGGAAGCCGGGCAGGCGCTTGGAGACCTCCTCGAGCACGTCGAAGCGCAGCGGGGGCGGGACAAGGATGCCCTGCTCGTTGACGGTGCACTGCTCGGGCTTGAACTTGTAAGCGCCGTGAGAGGTGCCGATGGCAATGGCGAGAGAGTCGCAGCCTGTTTTGGAAACGAATTCCTCGACCTCTTCGGGATGGGTGTAGGACGCCTCGTGGGATGCGACCTTGACCTCGTCCTCGATGCCGGCAAGGGTGCCGAGCTCAGCCTCAACGACCACGCCGTGGTCGTGCGCATACTCGACGACCTTCTTCGTGATCTCGATATTCTCGGCAAAGGGCTTGGAGGAGGCGTCGATCATGACGGAGGT
>DHMW01000058.1:4341-7227 GCA_002405995.1 Oscillospiraceae bacterium UBA4632 | reverse complement strand
CAGGTCTCAAAGTCCGGGCCGTGGTCCAGGTGCAGCACGATGGGGATGTCGGGGCAGCATTCGACAGCGGCCTCGACGAGCTTGACAAGGTAAGTGTGATTTGCGTAGGCGCGGGCGCCCTTGCTGACCTGAAGGATCACGGGCGCGTGCTCTTCCTGGCAGGCCTCAGTGATACCCTGCACGATCTCCATATTGTTGACATTGAACGCGCCGATGGCGTATCCGCCGTCATAGGCTTTCTTAAACATTTCTGTGGATGTTACGAGCGGCATATTAACTCTCCTTTACAAAAGTTATTTCAAACGATTGGTACGTTTGGTACTAATCGACATTGTAACACAGGAATCGTATTTTGCAAGGGGAAAACTGTAAATTTTTCCGCAAGGCAGACAGAGTTCTCCTAAAAGGAGAGACAAAGGCGCCGCTTTGTCTCTCCTTTTCATGCTCAGATGTTTGCCTTGACAGTCTCTGCGATCTGGTCAGCCGTCAGGCCGTACTCGCGCAGTACGTCCGCCGCCTTGCCGGACTGGCCGAACTGATCGTTCACGCCGATCTTGTGGAACTTGCAGTTGACCTTGCCCATCAGCACGTCGGCCACGGCGTCGCCCAGACCGCCGATAACGCTGTGCTCCTCGACGGTGATGACCTTGCCGCACTTTTCCGCCCATTCAGTCACGCACTCTGCGTCGATGGGCTTGATGGTGTGGATGTTGATGACGGCGGCATCGATGCCGTCCCTGGCAAGCGTCTCCGCAGCCATGAGGGATTCGTTGACCATGAGGCCCGTCGCGAAGATCGCAACATCCTTGCCCTCGCGCAGGACGTTTGCCTTGCCGAGCACAAAGGGCTTGACCATATCGCCCTCGAAAACGGGGGTAGCGAGGCGCGCAAGGCGCATGTAGACAGGACCGTCGATCTCCGCAATTGCCATCGTCGCCGCCCTGGCTTCATTGGCGTCCGCAGGGCAGATGACCGTCATGCCGGGGATAACACGCATAAGAGCAAGATCTTCGATGCACTGGTGGCTGCCGCCGTCCTCGCCGACGCTGACGCCTGCGTGGGTCGCGCAGACCTTGACGTTGAAGTGCGGATAGGCAACGCTGTTGCGGATCTGCTCATAGGCGCGGCCAGCCGCGAACATGGCAAAGGAGGAACAGTAGGGGATAAGCCCCATTGTGGACATACCTGCGGCGATATCGACCATGTTAGCCTCGGCAATGCCGCAGTTGTAAAATTTTTCAGGGTGCGCCTTGGCGACCTTGCAGGTCTGCGTGGCGTTGGCGAGGTCGGCATCGAGCACGACGACCTTATCGTTCTTTTCGACCAGTTCGATCAGCGCTTCGCCGTAAGCCTGACGGGTCGCAATTTTATCAGCCATGTTCTCAGTCCTCCAATTCCTTCAGTGCCTGCTCGCGCTGCTCGGCGTTCGGCGCCTTGCCGTGCCAGCCGACCTGGTTTTCCATAAACGAAACGCCCTTACCCTTGACGGTGTGCGCAAGGATCGCCTTGGGCTTGCCGGGCATGGTGGGCTTGGAGAGCGCAGCCTCGACAGCATCGAGATCGTTGCCGTCGGGCAACTCGACGAGGTCAAACCCGAAGGCGCGCAGCTTTGCGGGCAGGTCGCCGAGGCTCATGACCTGATCGTTCGTGCCGTCGATCTGCAGGCCGTTATTGTCGATGATGACGGTCAGATTGTCGAGCTTATAGTGCGCAGCAGCCATGTAAGCCTCCCAGATCTGACCTTCCTGGCTCTCGCCGTCGCCGACGAGGGCAAAGACCTTTGTGTCCTTGCCAAGGTGCTTGGCGCCGAGCGCCATGCCGACGGCGATCGATACCCCCTGACCGAGAGAGCCCGTGGAAGCGTCCACGCCGGGGACCTTCTTCGCGTCGGGATGGCCCTGCAGGATGGAGTGCAGCTGGCGGAAGTTCGCATACTCGCCGCGGGAGATGAAGCCCTTGGCGGCGAGGACCGCATAGTAGCAGGGAGCCGCGTGACCCTTGGAGAGCACGAAGCGGTCGCGGTCAGGGTCGTGCGGGTTCTGCGGATCGACGCGCATGTGGTTGAAAAAAACGCTGGCCATCAGCTCCACTGCGGACAGCGAGCCGCCAGGGTGGCCGCTGCCGGCGTTGGCGGTCATCGTGATGATGTCGCGCCGCACCTGCCGGCAGACTTTGGAAAGCTCTTGTGTATTCATGGAAACCCTCCTTGAAGAAATACATTTTTCCAACTATTCAGTATATCGGATGCGCAGGGGAAAGTCAATTTATTCCTTGTCCTTTTTTATTTTCATATGCGACAAGGGATTTGCCTTTGCGGCAATGCGCAGCGCGTCGTTGTCGATGTGTGTGTAGATCTCGGTCGTATTGAGATGCTCGTGACCGAGCACCTCCTGCACAGCCTTGACATCCACACCGTTTTGCAGCATCAGCGTCGCCGCCGTGTGGCGCAGCTTGTGCGACGAGTATTCCGAGGCATCAAGCCCCGCGGCGCTCAGGTGTTTTTTCACAAGCGCGTGGACGCTCGAGCGGCTGATGCGTTCGCTGCGCGACGAGAGAAAGAGTGCGTTGCGGTCGCGGCCTGTGATAGGGCGGCGGACGGCGAGATAGGCGCTTAGCGCATCCTTGCAGGCATCGTTCATGTAGACGATGCGCACCTTGTTGCCCTTGCCGAGCACGCGCAGCGCGTCGTCCTGTATATCCTGTAAATCAAGTCCGCAGAGTTCTGAGATCCGCAGCCCGCAATTGAGAAAAATCGTCAGAATGCAATAATCCCGCTCGCGGTTCTGCCCGTCAACGGACTGTAAAAGCTGCACGCTCTCATCGAGCGTCAGGTATTTAGGCAGTGACTTCCTGATTTTTGGAGAGTCGAGATCCTTACATGGATTC
>DHMW01000058.1:0-4206 GCA_002405995.1 Oscillospiraceae bacterium UBA4632 | reverse complement strand
ATCGGACACATCGCTGTTCTGATGCTGCACGCGGTCGCGGCTCAGATAGGTCATGTAGGCGTAGATATCGGTTAATGTTACTTTTTTCACAAAATCGAGATCGACATCCATGATGGATATCTCATTAAGAGGGAGACCTCGCAGCGACGGATCGTGCGACTGCTTCAGATAGCGGAAGAAATTGCGCAGGTCGAGGAAGTATTCATCGACCGTTTTCTGCGAATGCGCTTTGATGGTCTCGTGATAGGATAAAAAGTCGCGCAGGATCAGCGGCGACTCGGTCTGATAATCATTCATGACAATTTGCTGCGGACGTCGGCAAGCAGCAGCCGCGCTTTTGCTCATCTGGCTTGGTCACGTCCAGCGTGACGGAAGCAAAAAGCGGGGAGCGGCATTCCGGCACATTAAATTGAACAAAATAAATAGATATTTTGTTCAACTTTTTTCACCGCTATTTAATCAGCTATTGTGAAATATTCGCAATAGCTGATTATTTTTTTAATCGGCTTTTGCAAGAAAGGGAAAAGAGACTTATGAATAGAGAAGTACAAAATCCTACGCTGCTTTGTCAAATCTTCTGGAAAGATGTTGAAACGAATAAAGTCGTTTCTATTCTTGAAGAAGTGACATTCTCCGACCGTTCTGATTTGGCTCCCTTCATTGAAAAGCGATTGCGGCATTATCTGTCGTATTCGAATGAGCCTGTGCGGCGTCCCGTTATACCCTCCTTTCGCGTGTATCATTTAGTTCGTGCAAATTTCAAAATCTAATTATAGGAGATAAAATTATGAAAATCAAGGTCTATGGCAAGGTTCATCTCTCTGGCACTTCCAAAAAGTCCGGCAACAAGTATGATTTCATCCAGCTGCACACTCTCGTTCCGCAGCGCGGTGTTGAGGGTCAGTCTGCAAAGACGGTCATGGTAGACCCGTCTATCATCAACTACGATGCTATCATCGTTGGCAAAGACCTCGACGTTGAGGTTGACTTCGATGGTCGTATCGTTTCCGCCCGTCCGGTTGATTCCAAGTTCTGATTTTTCCGTTCTCACACTCCTGCCGCGAGCGTCGGGGGGCATAAAAATGCCCCCGTCGCAAGCGGCCCAAATCCACAAGTAGTAATTACGTAATTACGTGGATTTGGGGTACATTTATGTACCCTTTGATTTTTTCTTTTCGGTTTTCAGGGTACATTTTTGAAGTCTTTTTTAGAGAGGATTTTAGGCGTGATTCAGTACAACAAACACGTTGTTACTGATTCAGGAACTTACTCGATAGACTACTTTACATTTGACTTTTTGCTGTTATCATCAATTCGCATTTTTGACTTACTTGAATTTGAGATAGAGAAACGAAAGAGTTCTTGCATCAAGTATCAACAATTTCAGACTAACAAGTTTGGTCTTTTGAAAACAGTTTTTCAGTGTGATTCTCTTCACATTGAGATTTCCCAAAACAACATGATGCTCCGTATGGCGTTCAATCCAAATCACTGTTCAGATTCCGCTATACTGGATTTTCTGCTTCGTTTCGTTCGTACAAATTGCGGCGTAATTGCTTTTCGGTGCTCTCGCTGCGATTATACTTACGATATTCCGGTAGCACTTAATTCCGTGATGGTGCTCACTCGGAAAATGGAGAATCATTTCAAAACTACCCGCTACTACGGTGCTCGCGGTTCTTCCGGTTATCTCCGTGTGTATGACAAGAGGGTAGAGGAGAAGTCAAGATTGAAAGATGACCTTATCGGACATGAGTTGACACGTTTGGAATGGGTACAGCGCAATGATGAAAAATTTAGCTTTGACCGATTTGCTGTACCTGACTTCTCCGGTCTCCAAGGATATGCCGCGTTTCTCAAATATGTTGACCCTGCACTTTACAATGCGGCTTTGAAAGAGGTTGACAAGCGCACTCGTGCAAAAATCATCAATCAGGTTTTTCAGGAATATCCCTTCACTCCTGAGCTTTTTCAGCACTTGCGCGAAGAGTATTTCAAGGAGTACGGCTTACTTGACACGTTCAAAACAGACTGGCCAAAATACGGCGAATTTCAATTTGATTCAGGAGAAGAGCTGCCTTGAGGTAGACACAAGTCTATCTCAAGGTATTTTTATATCGCGGGCTGGTGTAATGGTAACACGGCAGGCTCTGAACCTGCAACCGGTGGTTCGAATCCATCGCCCGCAACCATGAAAGGGGCGTTGTTTATGAAAAACTTTATGATGCGTGGAGTGGTTCTTGCAGCGCTCCTTTCCTCCCTTGTGCTTCCTGCCTCGGCTGCATGGTCGAACACAGACAGCAATAATCTTGCGAGCATCAAAACCTACACCAGCAATATTTACACCGTCTTGAATCAGTCAAGTTTAGGGTCTCGCTTGTCCTCGATTGTTACCAATACGCAGAACGCAGCGAATTACCTCAGTACGATTTCTACCCGTATTGGCTCAAGCAATACCTGGCCGACCATCAACGGACAGCTGACAAAGATTATCGGTCAGAACTCTGATTCCTATTCCCGCCTTGGCGATGTTCGCAGCTATCTTCTTGATATCAAGACGACCGTTTCAAATATTTACAGCAAGATGGGGACTGGCGGCGGTTCTGCTGACCTTACGAAGGTCAATAACAATACAGATACGCTCGTGGCCAAAAGCACTTCTATGGTTTCGTCGCTTGGTCAGATTGAAATCAAAACCAATGCGGCACAGACATACTTGGGCTATATCAATTCGAAAATTGATGATGTCAAGTCCTCGGTCGTTTCCATGGCGAATCAATTTACTTTAGACCAGTCGAATGGCGAAGCTACTATGCGGCATTATCTGAAGAATCTTTCCGATGTGCTTGCAAATGACGATGATGTGGCTTTGCGTGAAAGTCAGAAGGAAAACACGAATCAGGTCAAACAGGATTTTCTTTCTGGGTCTTCTTCCGGCACATCTTTGGGCAGCTCTGATTTCAGCGGTTTGTCTTCTGTTGGTTCTACAGCGAAAGACATCCTTAGCCTGAACGGTCAAGCGTCTGCCGATTACTTTACGCATGGCTCAATGATGTCTGATTTTGTCGGTCAGGGATTTTTCTCTGCTGAAACCCGTTCTAACCTTGATTCTGTCAATGATTATACTCAGACAGATTCCGGAATCACTACGTTTTCTGCTGGTGATGACCCTGACCCCTATAACATGGGTGATTTCGCCTCTCATTTTGATTGGCTTAACGGTGGGGGTGCGTCAGATTGACTTTCATTTTCCCGTGCTACAACTTTTTCAATGCGCTGTTCCTGATTCTTTCGAATCTTCCCACCGCTATTGTTAGTTTTTTTGGCGTTCTTGGCGTCATAATTGTTCTCGTCATTGTTGTGAGGATGGTGACTCGTTTATGACAACGATTGCTTATACCGTTGCTTCCTTTTTGAGCTTCATGCCGGAATACTGGCGTGATATGTTTATCGGCGCGTTTGCTGTTCTGGCAATTTTTATCCTGATAAAGATTGTCATTGCCGTGCTGGACGCTATTCCGTTTCTGTAAAGGGGTGATTTTGTGACCGATGATGCTCTCGCTGTTGTTCAGTGTATTTTTTCAAACATTTGGCGGCTGTTTTCTTCGTGGAATATTCCAGGGACTAACGTTACTCCCGCTGTTGCTCTTATCGGCATTTTGTTTGCCGTGGTCTGCTTTCGCACTTTTTCCCGTCTGCTTGGTGTCTGGTCTGGCTCTGATGCTCACGGATCTGGAAAGGATGATGGATAATGAAAAGATTTTTTGCTGTGCTCCTCGTGGCACTCGTTCTTTGCTGCAACGTTTTTGCCGCCGAATTTGATGACGGAAAGGGTTTTCGTGTTGTCGAGGACTTAGACGATGGCTATAAGATTGCAACATGGGATGGTGTCCAATATTACAAGGTGACGGATGCAGATGCCGCTGCAAAGGATATCCGGAACGGTGAGCCGGTCGCGTGGACAACGAAAGAACAGGAAGAGGAGTATATCAAGAATGAAACGTCTGATTCGCCGAGTTCTACAGTTTCTGATGTGGCTGACGTACCCGCTCCGTCGGATGTCAATAATTCGCAGCTTGCGGACGCTATTGCTCGCGGCGATGACGTTTACGTATTAAGCGGGGATATGCCTTATGATGATGCATCCAATTCTAACGCTTCTGTCGGTGACATGGAGTATGTTGGCACTGAGCTTTATAGCTTATC
>DHMW01000022.1:14749-15062 GCA_002405995.1 Oscillospiraceae bacterium UBA4632 | reverse complement strand
GCGGCGGGGCTCGTGCGCTACTATCGCGGACGCAAGCTCGTCGTCATCAACAAGACGCCACTCGACCGCAGCCTCGGCGCCGACCTTGTCATCACGGGCGCGGTGGGGGAGACGCTCTCGCAGCTTTAACGCAAAAAGATGCCGGAAAAGTTTGAAAAATTCGAGCTTTTCCGGCATTTCTCTCACGTGAAAATTTTTATTTTTTCTCTCAAAAAAAGGTTGACATTTGGCCTATTTTGGGCTTATAATAACCAAGCGGTCGTTGAGAGACAGCCGCTTGAAAGATGAACATGCGGGTGTGCTGGAATTGGCA
>DHMW01000022.1:2399-14646 GCA_002405995.1 Oscillospiraceae bacterium UBA4632 | reverse complement strand
GCGCGAGTGGTGGAATTGGCAGACTCGCTAGATTCAGGTTCTAGTGTTCATTACGGACGTGCGGGTTCAAGTCCCGCCTCGCGCACCATGATTGATCCTTGAAAGCATTGCGCTTTCAAGGATTTTTTCATTTCTGCGATCCATTGACCCTTATTTGTACCCTTTACGGCTTGGTCACTTTGTGGATGTATCGGTCCATTCTGTTTGCGCTTTTATTGGAGTAGTACCCTTGTAAGTGCAGTTGCGAAATCCCTAAAAATCTGTTAAACTGAAAGAACAGAGATGGATAGATAGAATTGAGTTAGATGCAAAGAAAAAAGAACTATGTAGGCAGAGTGAAATTAAACTAATAGAAATCAGATATGATGAGCCTATAAATGCAAAATACCTTCAGGAGAGAATTAGCAAAAAGTTTTGAAAAATAGTTACCTAATGCAGACTGTGCAGTTAAAGCGAAACAAAGGAGGATGCTTCTATGCGCTGTCCGACCTGTGGCGAGACTGTTATGATACACGGCGGTTACTGGGAGTGCGGCTGGTGCGGTGACTGCGGGACTCTGCGGAGACGACAGCAGCCAGTGTCAGAGGAGCAAATCGAGGAAGAAATTCCAGAGCCGACGCCGGAGAGCCTTGCAGCAACGGCTGATCCTGATACGGCGTTGCTGCTGCGAAAGTTTTCCGAGTTTCTTAGTGCATGGGACATGGATGAGCTTTCAGCTATGGGGGCATCGGAGATCATTGAGCGAGCCTACGGCGAGAAGCAAGAGACGGGCATCGCTATGTGGGGGACACTGCTGCGCACGGCAGGGAGCAGATTGAAGTCTCCGCGGGAGGCAGAATGGCTGCTGCACACCTGCTGCCCCTGCGGTGAGGATGATTTTTGTGAAACTCTTTTGGACGAACTGACAAGAAATGAAAAACTGGTATACTGCATTTTCCAAAGCGCCTATGTCGGCGAGGAGCAATATCACTTGATAGATGCCGCGGCGGAGTCGGGAAGACCGGAACTCATGGCGCGATTTATGGCGGCGTTGGGAGGAAACCCCTTCCCAAGGAAAAAGTGGGAAGTCTCTTATCAAGAGTTCGAGGAACTGTGTGCGTCGCGCAGCCGAGAGACGGTATCGGAACAGGAGGACACAGAGAAGATTTCCGATGCTGAGAAAACGGACATGCCGCAAGCTGCTTCGACGGAGCAGAAAAAGACCAGTAGCGGAGTGATCATTGCTTTTGCTGCGCTTGTGATGCTTTGCGTCGGGATATTTGCCAGCCTCTGTTGGAACAGCACCGTTCAAAGTCATGACGAGCCGGCGCCGCCAACGACGAACAGCACGGATTTGAAAACCCCAAATAGCGGAGTTAATGAGGAAAAAGTCAAAAAAGCAAACGCGCAACAAACGGAAAAAGAACAGTATTCTAATAAACTGCCAGTTGAGGGAATGCCGGTGCGCTGCCTGAAATACACCACACTGGGCGCTCCGGACAAGAGACTTGACTGTAAGAACTTTGACAAGCTGGAGCTGGGGCAAAAATACTTTAATGTCTGCTGGTACGATGAAAACGGCGAGATCATCGCCGCTGGTATGTGTGCTCAGTGGAAAAACGACAGCGAATTTATGCTGAAGTCCTTCTCACAGTATTACCCCGGACAGAAAGATGGGACACAGACCGCCGATTCAGGAAATTCTTCCGATACCGGTCCCGGCAGTGGTGCCAGTCTGCGGGAAGACTACGACGATCCTGAAGATCTATATGAAGATGGGGATTATGAAGACCTCGACGAGGCCTGGGACGAATGGGAGGAAGGGTGGTAAACCCTTCCTCCGGCGTATTGCACTTTGTTTGTTTATGATATCGCATAATACGACTTCCTCCGCTGCGCTGCCCGCAGCAATCACCGCGGCGGACGAAAAGCAGCGCGTGCCGCACTCGCGGCACGCGCTGCTTTTAAAAACGATTCAGTTCTTTGCCTGCTTTTCCCTCAGTCTTGCGATGGCACGCCGCGGCGCGTCAACGGCCTCACCCTGCGTTTCATTCCAGTCGTCGCATTCCAGGGCGATGACCTTTTCGTAATAGAGGATCGCAGTTTCATAATCACCGCGAATTTCGCAGATCTGCGCGATGGCCTCGGCGGGATCAACGAACTGCGGGTGCGGCATGAGCTCCATGGACCGTTTGTAGTCTGCGATGGCATCGTCGTAGCGGCAAAGCTCGGCAAGCGCGCTGGCGCGCATGACGTAGGTCTCCCACGTGTCGGGATACTTTGCGCACATGGTCTCCCACTGCGCGAGCGCATCGTCGGTGTGCCCCTCCTGCAAGAGGATGCAGCCGAGGTAAAAGTCGTCGTTGTACGTCGGTTTCAGGCGGTGCATATGGTCTAAGACATCGCGCGCCTCCGCACAGCGGTGGTCGGCGATGAGCAGATCTAAAAGCCACAGGTGCGCGCTGTGATTGTCCGGATGCGCGGCGAGAAAGTCCTGATAGAAAGCGATCGTACGGTAGTGGTTCGTCGCGTTCCAGTCGGGGTACGCGCCGTGCTCGGCGTCAAAGATGGCGTTGTGCGCCTCCTTGCAGTCTGGATTCAGCTCGAGCGCTCGCCGCGCAAGGGGAGAGGCGAGGTCGTTGTATTCCCGCGCACGTTTGCAGTAAAGCTGCGCGAGCAGGAGCGTGGCGCGCGGGCGCTTCTCGTCGTCCCGGCATTTTTCCTGCAAAAAGCGTTCCTCTGCTTCAAATTCCTGCTGCGTGAGGAATCGCTGATCCCAGAGCATATTGTCGATGCGCGCGAAGCGGCTCTCGTCGGTGAGAGAGAAGAGCGCGTCGATGCTCGTCCCCAGCGAGACGGAAAGCTCCGGAAGGAGCTGAATGTCCGGCATGGAGCTGTTGTTTTCCCACTTGCTCACCGCCTGTGCGCTGACATGCAGCTCCTGCGCAAGCTGCTCCTGTGTCATGCTTTTGGCAAGACGCAGCGATTTGATCCTGCTGCCGATCTCAATGGTCATAATGATATTCTCCGTTTCTGTAAGGTGCGGACGTCCCTGATGCTGTCAGTATAACGCGCTTTGCCGCGGCGCGCAATCGCGGCGCGGTTTTGCGGACTTGAGCGGCAGTTGCACGCCGGTGCGCGCAAAGCGGCTCCGGGAGCAGGAAACCTATCCGCCGCTCCGGAGCCGCCGTTCGATATGCAGCCTTGTCTCGCGTGCCGCCGCGCAGACTCAGAACGTGCTGCGGCGGGCGGGGGATCGCGCGAATGCAGGCCGATATGGGTCAGAAATCTGTAACAATGCTGTAATGATCCTCCGTCCAGATGGCGGGACGCGTTTCCAGCGTGTGCAGCGCGGTGACAAAATCGGGCAGCGTTGTGACCATTTCAGGCAGCCATGTCACGTATTTGCCCACCTGCTCGGGCACATGCGCATCGCTCGCGCCGATGGGCTTGAGCCCCAGCTCGCGGCAGAAGCGCAGCGCTGTCCGGTTGTCCTCGAGCGGCGTGCTGCCGTTGAGGACCTCCACGCCGTCAAGGCCGTGTACGTCGCGCAGGTGCTCGCGCAGCCCGCGGTTGTTGCTGCGGAAGGGGTGGCAGGAGACGCAGAAGCCGTCCTTTTCGCGCACAAGGTCGATAAAATCCTGCGCGCTGATGCGATGGTCCGGGATGCCGTCGATGCCCCAGGCGGTGATGTCGCCCCAGAGCGAAAAAAATTCCACGCCGACGAAGATGGGGTAGCCGATCTCGCGGGAATAGGATTCCGCGCGTTCGCGCAGGCCCATGCTGTCGTGATCTGTGATGCAGATCGCATCCAGGCCTTTTTCCTTGGCGATGGAGACGATCTCCTCCAGGCGGAGAAAGCTGTCGGTCGAGTAGGTGCATTCGTGCAGGTGCATATCAACAAGCATGGTGAGTTTACTCCTTTTCTCCGCGGCGGATGACCTTCAGCACGCTGCCGTCGTCCCTCCACACAATGTCGTTGAGGCCCAGAAATGACGCGATATAGTCGTTTGCGGGATGGCGGAAGACCTCCTCTGCCGGGCCGAGCTGCAAAAGCTCGCCCTCGCTCATCACGGCGATGGAGTCAGCCAGAATGAGCGCCTCCTCCTGATCGTGCGTGACGAAGACCATCGTGGTGCCGAGCTCGCGCTGCAAGCGCTTGAGCTCGCCGCGCATCCGCACGCGCAGCGCCGCGTCGAGGTTTGAGAGCGGCTCGTCAAGAAGGCAGAGCTTCGGCTCGACGATGAGCGCGCGGGCAAGTGCCACGCGCTGCTGCTGACCGCCGGAGAGCTCACCGATGCGCGCGTCCTCGCGCTCGGCAAGGCCGACGAGGCTCAGGTATCGGAGGCCCTTTTCCTTTGCCTCCGCGCGGGAATAGCCGCGGAATTTGAGCCCGTAGGTCACGTTTTGCAGTACGCTCATGTGCGGAAACAGGCCGTAGGACTGAAAAACGGTCGAAACCGGCCGCCGCTCGGGCGGGAGCGCGGTGATGTCCTGCCCGTCGAGAAGGACTCTGCCGCCGTCGGGCTTAAGAAAGCCGCCGATCATGTTGAGCGTGGTCGTCTTGCCGCAGCCTGACGAGCCGAGGATGCACAAAAGCCCGCCCTCTTCCAGACCGAGGGAGAGGTCATGCACGGCGTATTTGCCGTCAAACCGCTTGCTTAAATGATCAAGCTCCAGATACACGGCGATTTTCTCCTTTCCGGGTGATGAGGAAGGCAAGGCCTTCGACAAAGAGCACGATGACGGTGATGACGCTCGCGATCAGCGAGGCGAGGGCGTAGTCACCCTGATACACCGCATCGAAGAGCTTGAAGACGGCAAGCTGGCGCCTGGCGTCGATAAGGAAGATGATGGAGCCCGCCGTTGTCATGCTGCTCGTGAAGTTATACACAAAGCAGCTCAGAAATGCGGGCCGCAGCGCGGGAAGGACCACGTCGCGCAGCACGGCCAGACGTCCTGCGCCAAGGTCGCGTGCCGAGCGCTCCTGCACCTCGGGAAGGAGCGCGAGCGACGCGGTGCAGATCTTCGTGGAGGTCGGCAGCTGCTTGAAGAGCATATTGGCCAGCACGATAAAGGCGGTGCCCGTCAGCTTGAGCGGTGCGTGGTTGAACGCAAGGATGTAGCCGATGCCGAAGCACGTGCCCGGCAGCATATAGGGCAGCGTTGCAAGGCAGTCGAAGAGATCGCGGCCGATGATGCGGCGGCGGTCCATGTAATAGGCGAAGAGCATCGCAAAGGCCGTGCCGGCGAGGGAGACGATGAGCGCGTATTCAACGCTCCGCAGCATCGTTGACGAGCCGATGCGCCAGAGCTGGTGCCAGTATTGCAGCGTGAAGGAGCAGACGCCCTTCGTGCTCTTCAAAAAGCCCGAGAGAAACACGCAGCCGTATTGCAGCACGGTCATCACGAAGAAGACGGCGCTCAGCGCAACCATGCCCCAGCCCATCGCGCCGCAGTGCGGCAGCGAAAGGCCAAGCTCTGCCTGAGCAGTGCGGCTGGCATTGGCCAGCTTGTCCGAGCGGCGCATCAGCGCACGGTAGATAAAGAAAAAGATGACCGACGGGACGAGAAGGAACATGTTCATCGCCGAGGACTTTTCAAGGTCGGAATATCCCACGACCTGCAAATAGATATCCGCAGCCAAGGTGCTGAAGCGCCCGCCGATGATGATGGGCGTGCCGAAGTCCGCGAGCGAGCGGACGAACGAGAGCAGCAGGCACACGAGCGTCGCGGGCCGGATGAGCGGCAGTACAATGTCGCGCAGGATGGCTCCGCCCGATGCGCCGAGGTCGCGCGCCGAGCGTAGGCTGCCCTCGTCCAGTTTTTCCAGAATGCCGGAGAGGAACATTGCATTGAGCGGCACGAACGAGACCGACTGCATCAGGATGACGCCCCAGCGGTTGTAGGGGTTCAGGCTCAGGTGCAGCAGGCGGTAGGTGATCCACCCGCGCCGCCCGTAGAGCTGGATGTAGGCGAGCGACGAGACGAACGGCGGCGAGACCATGGCGGCGAGCATGATGAGCATACAGAGCGTTTTTTTCCACCCGCGCGCCGTGGCGCACACGAGCGCCGCCGAGAGCGAGAGGAGCGTGGAGAGCGCCGCCGTAAAAACGCCGACGAACACGCTGTTGCGCAGGCTATCGCCGTACTGGCGCAGAACGGTGGAGAACATCGCAAGGCTCACGCCGCCGTCCGCGCTGCGAAGGCTCCGCAGTGCGATGCACGCGATGGGCCAGAGGATAAACAGCAGCACGCTTCCGAGCAGGACAAGCAGGATCAGCCTGTCGGCCGCGTTTTCGCACAGGCGAAAAAGGACATCGTGAGATGTCCTTTTTTCTGTGTTTTTTTGGATCGTACCGGCGGACTTCATTTATTCCGCGGCGGCTTTATCGCCCATCAGGAGCTCAAAGCGCTCGAGGATCTCAGTGCGCTGGGCGCCGAACAGGGACAGATCCTCCGTCATAAGGAGCGTGGGATCATAGGACAGCTCAATGCCTTCGATGGAGGGCTTGATGACCTTGATGCCGTTCTTCTGCTCGATCTCTGCGAGCTGGCGGAGATGATCGTCGTCGCTGAAGAGCCACTCGACGAAGTACTTGGCGGCGTCAACGTTCTCCGCGTTCTTGAACACGGCCACACCCTCGGGGACCCAGGGCATGCCGTCAGAGGGATGGACGATGGTCAGGTCGTTTTCCTCGGCGGCCTGCTCGATGCTGGCGTCGATGTAGGAGATGCCAACGGCGAACTCACCGGAGGATACCTTGTTCTTCGGGTCGGAGCCGCGCTTGCCGTAGTAGGCGATGTTGTTGTTCAGCGCCTCGAAGTAGTCCCAGCCCTGATCGCCCTTGGCCTGCAGCAGCGCGTTGACGACAGCGTAGTTGGTGCCGGAGACGGCGGGGTTGGACATGACGATCTCGCCTTCATACTGGCTGTCGGTCAGGTCGTCCCAGCTCTCGGGAGCGGTCAGGCCCAGCTCCTCCATGAGGGAGTTGTTGAGCAGGAAGCCGACGATGGTGATGCCCTTGGAGTACCAGCAGCCCTCGGCGTCCTTGTACTCGTCGCCGAGCCCGGCGGCCGCGTCAAAGGTAACGGGCTCGAGCAGACCGTCGTCCTTGGCGCTCATGAACGCGTCGATGCCGCCGCCGAACCACAGATCGGCGGACGGGGCGCCGCCCTCAGCGCGGAGCTTGGAGAGCACCTCGCCGGAGGACATGGACAGGCATTCGACGGTAACGCCGGTGTCGGCGGTGAACGCATCGAACAGAGGGCCGTAGACGTCGCCGGTGGCGACGACCTTCATCGTGCCGGAGAGCCCGGGAGCGGTGTCCTGGGAGTCGTCGGGCGTCTGCGTGTCATCAGCCTTTGAACCGCAGGCGACCAGAGAGAGCACCATCACGGCACAAAGCAGCAGAGAAAACAGCTTTTTCATCTTGCACCTCGATATTTCGTTTGAATGATCGCGGCGACCGTATTCTCACCTTCGCCGCAACGCCTATTGTAGCAAACGGAACCGCATGGTGACAATCTGAAAAAGGAATGGTATACGCTCTTTTATCGCGTTATTCGATAAAAGAGCTGCCATGCCGGCGGGAGTATTGGGGCTCAAGATCGCCTGAGGCGGCTCCCGACCGCCTGATCTGTTCTCTGACAAGGTCGGCAAAGGTGCGGGCCAATGCGGTCATAGGACCCTTCTTGCGCCATGCCATGTAAAGACTGCGGCGGACGGGCTGCTTGTCCAGCTCGAATTGCAGCAATTGCCCGTTTGCAGCATATTCCCGTGCGGCAAGCGCCGACATAATCGATACGCCCACCCCTCCGATAACCATTTTTTGCAGAACACTCGGGTCGGAAACGTACGCGACCGTGTGGATGATATGGGGATCGAGCCTGATTTCGCTGAGATAGTTGTCAATGAGCTTCTGAGTCCCCGATCCCTGCTCGCGGAAAATGACCGGCTCGCCAAGCAGTTCGCGCCCCAATACGCCCTGCGCCTTCAGCGCCGCAAAGCGGGATGTGTTGGGCGTGATCATTACAAGGCGATCCTCCGCAATGGGTTCATACATCAGATTCTTGCGGTTGTCGGCGCTGCCGACAAAGCCGAGCTGGATCTCGCCGTCAAGGAGCAGCTGCTGGACCTTGCTGCTGTCAAAGCAGCGAAGCGTACAGCAGCAGTCCGGCCGCGCGGCAGAAAAAGCGGCAAGGTACTCGGGCAGCAGGCTCTGGGCCGGAACGGTCGATGCCCCGATGGACAATTCGCGCATCGGATTGCCTGCCGCATCGGAGCGCAGCGCATTGCAGCGGGCAAGTATGTCCTGCGCGTGCAGGTATACCCGCTTTCCTTCTGGGGTGAGTGTCAGATTTCGCTTGGATTCGCGCCGAAAGAGCCTGATCCCGAGAGAGTCCTCGAGCGCACGGACATTGCTGCTGACGGAGGACTGCGCAAGGTAAAGCTGATTGGCGGCTTCGGTAAAGCTCCCGTTGTCCACAACGGCAACAAAGATCTCGAGCTGGTGAAGATTGAAGGAATCCATGGTCCTTTTCCTTTCCTGCAGGAGTGTTTTCCCGCTTTGTCAGGGCTCTGCACAGACCGCGCGCTTCTGCGCCGCCGGCATATGCCGCTGAGAAGCGGAGCATTGCTCGTTTCAGGCGCGTGCCGAACCGCGCCGGCTCAGGTGGATCGCCATGCCGGCGGCGAAGCCGATGAGCGCGGGCAGCAGCCAGCCGAGATTTTTATCGAACAGAGGCAGAAATCCCGCGGCGGCATCGACGAGCGTATCCAGGCGGAGCGCGGTGCGGACGGATGCGGGCAGCGTTTTCATGCAGTCGAAGATGGCGGCGGCCCAGGTGCCGATCATTGTGGCGATGTACACGCTGCGGTCATGCCCGAAAAGCCTGCCGGTGAAGGCGAGCAGAATGAGCGCGATAGCAGGGGGATAAATGAGCATCAGCATAGGGATCGAATATTCGATGATGGCGCTTAGCCCGATGTTGGAGACGGCGAAGGAGAAGATCGTAAAAAGGATCGCCAGAGAGCGGTAGGAGATCCTGCCGCCTGTCATTTTGGCGAAGGTCTCCGCGCAGGCGGTGACGAGCCCGATGGAGGTCTTGAGGCAGGCGAAGGTGATGGTGACGGCGAGAATGAGACGCCCTGCGCTGCCGAGATAGTGAACGGCGATCTGCGTGAGAGCGATGCCGCCGTTTTCGGACAGCTCGAACAGCCCGCGCGACTGCGCTCCGACCACGATGGACACAACGTAGATCAGCGCCATCAGCGCGCCCGTAAGGATCCCGGAGGAGAGCACATCCTTTGCGATGGCGTCATCGTCCTCAATGCCCATGCGGCGGATGACATCAATGACGACGATGCCGAAGGCAAGACCGGCGATGGCGTCCATCGTGCCGTAGCCTTCGATGAGAGACGGGAAGAAGGCGTCCGCCTGATACGCCTCCGTCGGCTCGACCGCGGAGATGCTCGCGCCGGGAGAGAGCAGCGCCGCGAGCATCAGCACGGCGAAGAAGATCAGGAAGAGCGGATTGATGATCTTGCCGATCCAGAGCGTGATCTTGCCGGGACGGAGCGAGAAAAAGAGCACAAAGGCAAAAAACACCGCGGAGAAGATCAGCAGATAGAGCCATTCCGGCGCATTTTCACCCAGCATGGGGGCAACGCCTGTGGTGAAGGAAACGGTAGCGCAGCGCGGGATGGCGAAAAGCGGCCCGATGGTCAGATAGAGCAGACTGGTGAAAAAGATGCCGTAGCCTTTGCCGACCCTGCTCGAAAGCGTCTGCAATCCGTCAGAGTGCGTGACGCCGATGGCGGCGACACCGAAGATGGGGATGCCGACGGCGGTAATGATAAAGCCGATGATCGCGGCGAGCGCATTGCGCCCCGCCATCTGGCCGAGGTGGACGGGAAAAATCAGGTTGCCTGCGCCGAAGAACATGCCGAACAGCGTTCCGGCGACAAGAATTTTCTGCCGGATGGTCAATCGTTTGTTGCTCATGGGGGAAATCAACTCCTTTATGCCGAAATATTACACCAGGGGCTTGCAAAAGAGAAGGGGTCAGTTATAATAGTTATATTACAAAGTAAAATACCCCGGAAAAGAGGAAAAAAGCGATGGACAGCAAAAAGTTTGAGATCCTGATGACGGCGGTCAGCCTTGGCAGCTTTTCCAAGGCGTCGGAGGTCGTGGGCTATACCCAGTCAGGGCTGACGCACCTGATCAACGGGCTGGAGCGCGAGATCGGCATGACGCTCATCCGGCGGGATCACAGCGGCATTTCGCTGACGGAGGAGGGCGAGGAGCTGCTGCCGACCATCCGCGAGTACCTCAGCGCGACGGCAAAGCTGGAGAACCGGATCGCCGCCATCACCCGCCGGAAGGCGGAGACGATCCGCATCGCCGCCTACGCGAGCGTTGCCATGCACTGGATGCCGGAGATCCTGTACCGCTTCCGCCGCGTGTGCCCGGATACGGACGTGGATCTGCGCATGGTGGACCATGAGCTGGAGCCGTTTGAGCTGCTGGAGGCAGGACGCACCGATGTGATCTTCGCCGCGCGGCAGAGCCATATCACCTGCGACTGGACGCCGCTGTACAGCGACATGATGTACGCCATTCTGCCGGAGGATTATCCGGTGGGCGACCGGAAGACCTTCCCGATCGAGGAGTTTGAGGGCAAGGAGTTCCTGATGCCCTATGGGCGCTTTGATATTGATGCAAACGCCGCGCTGAACGCCAACGGCGTGAAGCCGAACATCCGCCCCTGCCATGTGGATGACGAAACGGTCATCCGTATGGTCAGCAAGGGGCTGGGCATTACCATGATGACGGAGATCATGGCGCGCGGCAGGACCCATGGGGTCAGGATACTGCCGGTCAGCCCGCAGGCGGGGCGGGAGCTTGGCATGGGGATGCAGCTGAACCGGAATACGCCGGAGGAGATCCTGCGCCTGCGCGACTGCGTGCTGGAATTCATCCGCGAGCTGTAAGCGTTTCCCTGCTCCGGACGGATCTGCCTCCTTTGCCGGAGAGGGGAGCGGACAGGCCGCGGCGCATACGCTGAGAGAGAAGAAACCTGATAGTGGAGGCTTTTATGGAACCTGTTTTCTTTTTTCTCGGCGCGAACAGCGGCGATGGCTTCTGCTCGCTCTACGATCAGCTTTTGAACGGGCGGCTTGACGATCTGATGATCCTGAAGGGCGGACCCGGCTGCGGCAAATCGACCTTCATGCGCCGCGTGGGCGCGGCGATGGAGCGCGCGGGCGGGCGCGTCGTGTACATCAGCTGCTCGGGAGATCCCGATTCGCTCGACGGCGCGGTCTTTTTAGACCGGAACGCCGCCATCGTGGACGGGACCAGCCCTCATGTGCTCGAGCCGGTCTACGCCGTTGCGAGCGAGCGCTACGTTGATCTGACGCGCTTTTACGACGTGGAGGCGGCGAAAGCGCGCCGCGCGGAGATCGTCGCGCTGAGCGACGAATACCGCGCGCACTATCGCAGCGCGTATCGCATCCTGCGCGCGATGGACGAGGTGGCGGGTGAGCGGCGCACAGCGCTGCACGCGGCGATAGACCGCGCCAGACTCGAGCGCCGGGTGCGCGGCATCCTTGCCCGCGAGCTGCGCGGCGAGGGGAGCGGCAGCGGGCGCATTGACCGTGCGTTTCTCGGCGGTGTGACGCACCGGGGCGATATCTGCCGCTTCGACACGGTCGAAGCCCTCTGCCCGCGTATCTATGCCCTCATCGACAGTGCGGGGCTGGGCAATGAAATGCTTCAGACGATCGCCCGCACGGCGCAGGAGAAGCGCTTCGACGCGATCGTATGCCCGGATCCGGACCGTCCGCGGGAGCTTCATCACGTGCTGCTCCCGGAAAAGGGGTTGGCGTTCATCACGACGAACGCGCGTATTCCGTACGAGGGAAAGCCCTACCGCCGCCTGCGCCTTGACGCGATGGCGGAGGAAAAGCTCACGCGCGCGCAGAAGGCAAAGCTGCGCCTCACCCGCCGCGTGGAAACATCGCTCCGCGACGAGGCTGTTTCCGCGCTTGCAAACGCCAAGCGCGCGCACGACGCACTGGAAAATGCGTATCATCCCTGCGTGGATTTTGAGGGAGTCACTGCGCTCGCAGAGCTTGAGATCAATAGGATGTTAAAGCAATAGTGCTTTACAGCTTTTCTGCTGCCTGAGGGCAGCGGGAAGAAGTTCCCCGCACCGTGCGGGGGACGCGGGAAAGTGGGATATTCTCTTTCTCGAAAGA
>DHMW01000022.1:2093-2221 GCA_002405995.1 Oscillospiraceae bacterium UBA4632 | reverse complement strand
TCGTGAGGCGCGAGTGACGGTACATTGGGCGGCAGACTGCCTGCGGAATGCGGCATTGCTGGTGCTCGCCACATTGTAGGGACTGGCAATAGACGGGAATTACTACGCACTTCTACAAGATCAGCAGA
>DHMW01000022.1:506-1974 GCA_002405995.1 Oscillospiraceae bacterium UBA4632 | reverse complement strand
GGCTGCGCAACAGCGGATGATAGGAGCAGAGGCAAGTCGTTTAACAATACCCAACGCGGCAACGCCGCGCGCAGGCACTTCCATTCCGGAGGCATAAAGAGCATTCGAGCCTGAGACAGCCAATCCAAACCTTTCTCTTGGGGGATTTAAAGGGGGCTATTCTCTTTTGTGAAAGAGAATAGCCCCCTTTGCCGCTCTCCCTGCTTGCAGGGAATCCCACGCCGTGCATTTGCGCGGCTTCATCCCTTCATGCCTGCATGGAAATAAACCGTCTGCTCCGGCAGCGACAAAATCAGCGTATACTCGCTGCTTTTCCCGCCCGCGGCGTCGGTGTATTCGGTGACGCCGACGAGGGCCGTGCCGCTCTTACCGTCGAGAGTGAGATCGTAGAGCACATCGTTCACGCCGCGCTGGGTGAGGGTATAGGCGCCGGTCTGTGCGCTGCCGTCCGAATCCGTGACCGTCAGCGCGCCGTTCTGCGCGGTGCAGGTGAGGGCGGGGAGGTCGAGCGGCTGTCCTGCGCTGTCGATGGCGTTTGCGTATGTCCAGTCGTGGCCCTCAATGGTCAGACCATCGTCCGTTTTGCCGCAGCCAGCGAGCAGAAAAATGAGCAGCAGCGGCAATAAAATTTTAATCTTTCCTGTCATGTGTTTTCCCTTTCCATTTCTTGATTTTCAATCCTATCAGCATACCAAGTCCCACGGCAAAGAGCGACAGTGCAGCTAAAAACAGATGCGAAGGAAAACGCCCCATAACGTAGATATCTGTCGCCATATCAACGCCGCCGATGATCGAAACATCCTCTGGAATAGGCGGTCCGGCAGTAAAATACTGCACGGCACATATAAGCAGCACCGGCACGCTGACGGCCAGAAGTACCCATGCGCCAGTCTTCAGGACTTTTGCACGGATGCGGCGCTGCTTTTCCGATATGGCTGCTGCGTTTGGTGAGGGAGCGCTTCCCTCCGGCGTGCCGGTCAGCTCTGCGAGCGGAACGCCGAAAAAGCCCGAGAGCGCGAATAAGTTCGCTGTGCTCGGCAGCGACGAGCCGTCCTCCCACTTCGTCACGGCCTGCCGCGAGACCTCGAGTGCCTGCGCCAGCGCCTCCTGCGACAGTCCGCGCTCCTTGCGCAGTGCGCGGATGCGCGCGCCGAGTTCGTTGTCCATGATCGTGTCTCCTTTGCCTTGATGGCGCTATCGTAGCAGTTTTTGACGCAAAAGTCCACCAAGTATTCCGCTACTATCGGTAGCGAAACGCAAAAAGCCGCCCATTGGGGCGGCTTTTTGCGTGGATTTACTTCTTGTGGCAGCTCAGCTCGCCGTTTTCGGCGTCGAGTACCAGCGTGCTGCCGCCCGGCAGGTCGCCGCGCAGGATCTCCTTGGCGATCAGCGTCTCCGCCGCGCTCTGGAGGTAGCGCTTGAGCGGACGCGCGCCGTAGATCGGGTCGAAGCCGCGCTCGATGATGAG
>DHMW01000022.1:0-455 GCA_002405995.1 Oscillospiraceae bacterium UBA4632 | reverse complement strand
GCATCCGTGACTTCGAGCCCCAGTGTCTTGTCGGCAAGGCGCTTCTTGAGGCCCTCCATCAGGATATCAATGATGCCGGTGAGGTTTTCCTTCGTGAGCGGTTTGAACATAATGATCTCGTCGAGACGGTTCAGGAACTCCGGACGGAACGCGCGGCGCAGCTCGCCCATGACGGCGGCGCGGGCGCTCTCGGAGATGCTGCCGTCCGGCTGGATGCCGTCGAGCAGCTCGGAAGAGCCGAGATTCGAGGTCAAAATGATGATGGTGTTCTTAAAATCCACCGTGCGGCCCTGCGAATCGGTGATGCGGCCGTCGTCGAGAATTTGCAGCAGGATGTTGAAGACGTCCGGATGCGCCTTTTCGACCTCGTCGAACAGCACGACGCTGTACGGCTTGCGGCGCACGGCCTCAGTGAGCTGGCCGCCCTCGTCGTAGCCGACGTATCCCGGAGGGGC
>DHMW01000086.1 GCA_002405995.1 Oscillospiraceae bacterium UBA4632 | reverse complement strand
ACGCTGAACGCACCGGTGGCGAAGCCGGGGCCGAAGTGACTGCCGATCCATACGGCGGCGACGCCCAAAAAGGCGGGGACTGCGGTTTTCTTCTTTTCCATGTGTGTTCTCCCTTTCTGCAATGCTCCGGCGCTCACTCCGCGTCGAACGACATGCGGGCGGCGACGGCGTCCTTCAGGCCCTGCGCCAGCGCGACGTGCCTGGGGTGGTTCAGATAATCGCCGAGCTGCTCGGGCGCGTCGATGCGCATGACCATCATGATGTCCGCGTTGGAATCGCGCACGGTGACGCAGCGGCTGACCCTGGCGTCGTGCAGAAAGGGCAGCTCCGCCTCCAGCGCGGCATAGACCGCCTGACACTGCGCGAGGATCGCGGCGGCGTCCGCGCCCTCCTTCAGCTTGAGCAAATTGTAATGGACCATGTTCTCACCCTCCGTTTTATGATGCTTTAACATAGCGCAAAGAGAGCGCTTTGTCAAGTAAAAGTGATAGCGATGCAAAGTGAAAAAGTGATTTTGGCGAAATGCACGGAATCGCGAGAAATGTCACACGAAATTTATCATTTTCGCACGGAGAAAAGGTTCCTTTTTCCGCGTGGGCGTACTAAGATATCGCCGTGAAGTGCAAGGGGGCTATGCCCCTTTTTAGTCTCTCGGAAAAGCCCTGCTCCGGTTGGACTTTTCCGACAGACTGAGAGGCTCATCCGCTTTGGCAGATGAGCCTCTTTCGTATATCGCGCCGGTTCAGCTCCTGCTGAGCTGCGCGGCGAATTCGTGGGCGCGCCGGGCAATGCCGGGCAGACGGATCAGGCTGCCGCGCTCATTCGCGGTCTCCAACAGGCAGAAGTGCGGCGGCAGGAAGAAGGACTTGTTCATATTCAGGGCCGAGATCAGCTGCCGCGCCAGCAGGTCGCCGCCGGAATAGCCGGAGACGATCAGACCGAACAGCCGCTTGTCATAAAAGCGCTGCTGACGGAACAGCGCGGTCAGCCGGTTTACGCAGGCGGTCAGATTCGCCGAGAGCGCGTCGTTGTAATTGGCGCAGAGCATCACGAGCGCATCGCAGCGGCGCACCGCCGGATAGACCTCCTCGACCATCGGACCGCCGTAGAAGCAGCTGCCCTGCTCGCCGAAGTGCAGGCAGGCGGTGTAGCTGCACCCGTTGCAGTCCGGGACGCTTCCGTTGCGCAGACCGATCTCCTCGACCTCGATCGTCTCGGGCAGCTCCTCGCGCACCAGCTCCCAGAAGGCAAGCGTGTTGGAGGTGCTGCGCTGCGAGGCGTGCAGGGCGAGCACATGGCGGATGGGGGGAGGCTCCTGCCAGCCGTCCAGCCGCCCGATCAGCTCGGCCGCCGCGGCGCGGAACGCGGTCCGCTCGTCCACGCCGCCGATCTGCGCCTGCACGCGGAAATTGCGCATGGAGCCGGTCGCCTCCACCAACGGACGCCCCAGAAAGGCGCAGCCCGCCTGGTTGGCCGCGAACACCATATCGCGCGCGACGTCCTTGGTGTAAAACTCCCCGACGCCGGTCACGACAACGCCCGCCACACAGCCCGCGAGCAGGCTGCTGTCCCGCCGGAGCCGGGAAAGCATCCGGTAATAGGCTTCGTTGCAGCCGCCCTCGTCGAGCGCAACGGCGAAAAGCAGGCGGCGGCCCCGCAGACCGGTCATTCCGTCCTCGGGGTCGACAAAGCCGCTTCCCTCCGGGAGGACCGTCTCCAGCATCGCGCGCAGCGGCGCGCTGTATTCATTTTTCGGCAAAAGAACGGTCAATGCCATGACTCGCCCTCCCTTTCAGTCGATCGCGCGCAGCTTTTGCTCCGTTTCCCGCAGCCGCGCCATCAGCGCGTCCGGCAGCGCAAGGCGCTCCAGCTCCGTGCCGGCGGACGTTGCCCGGTTGCGCGCTCCCATAAAGATGCCGCCGAGATAGGTCGACGAGCAATGCCACTCCCCGCGCAGGCACAGCAGCAGGCTCAGCGCGCCCGATGAGAGCGCGGGGGCAACATACGGCTTGAAGCCGAGCCGCCGCATTTCAAGATTTGCGTGCGCCGCCTTATCCGTCAGCTCACGCGATATGGCGTCGTCGTAGTGGGAAATGGAGTTGGCAATTACCAGATCCTCACCGTGCGGACCGAAGCTGCGGCCGTCCGTAAGGAAATCGGCAAAGCGGCGCTCCTTCTTCGCGTAATAGGCGGCGCGGGCGTTCATCACACCGAGACCGAAGCCGCGTACCTGCTGCGGGAAAAGGCCCATTCCGTCAAGCCTGCCGTCTTCGCCGCGATTGCTCTCAAGCAGCACCGTGCGGCACAGCGGGTCCACCGGGTCGCTGACCACGCAGAAAAGCCCCTTGTAGCGCGCTTCGCGCGCTTTTTTCGCGTACAGCGCCGCCAGCTCACGGTTGAGCCGATACTGCGCCATGCGCACGTCGCCGTCCTTGACGGCCGTATCCGGCACGAAGCGCGACGCGCAGAACAAAAACACGTCGCCGTCAAACAGCTTCTCCGGCGGGATGATCTCCACGGGCGGCATCGTGTCGTAGGGGGAGGGCAGGCTGATCTGGTTCAGCTCAAATTCCCAGCGCTCGGCCACGTTCTCCCGCAGGTCGCAGATGCCGATGGACGAGATCACGTCTCCGCCGAGCAGGCGCAGCCCCATGAGCAGCGTGCTGCCGACGTCGCCGAGCGCCAGCAGGTTGACGCGGTATTTTGCCGGCGGCGCGGGAAGCGTCAAAAGCTCCTCCCAGCGCGGGTGCAGACGGTTGACTGCACGCACCCGTCCTGCGCGGATCGCCGCCGTCAGCTCCGCCGGCAGCTCCGGCGCGGGCGCGGAGGCGTTGAGCGTTTCGACGCTCTCCTCCGCCGTCAGCAAGGCGGGAGCCGTTACGGGAAAGCTCTCCCGCCCCGCAAGAAGCTGCCGCGAAAACAGAAACACGATCTCCTCGTCGGCCGGAAGCCGGTCCAGCGGCTCATAAGGCAGAGCCTCCTGCGAGCAAAGCGTATGCCCGCAATAACGGTAGTAATTCATATCGTTGCCTCCTTCATTGCCGAGCGCATCCGCATCAGCAGCTCAATGTCGTCCTCGAGGTAGGTGGATGCCGCGCGGCTGAGGTCGTAGTTCATGCAGCGGCCCTTATCCGGACACAGCGGCAGGATCACCGCCTCGCTCAGGCGGCTGAGCGTCAGATTGCGGGCAAAGGCGCGGCGGTACTCGGTTTCAAGCGCCAGAAGGATATCGCGCGCGTTTTCTACGCAGCACAGGCTCAGCTCCCACGCGGTATCCGGGTCGAGCGGGGAAAACTCCGGCGCGGCATAGGGCAAAATGCGGTTCACGGAGGGCTGCAGCCCGCCGTTGGGGCGTTCGCTGCGGCGGATGGTATCGCCCCCGATGAACGGATAGAGCGTCGATTCCACAAAGCGCATCCGGATGTCCGGCAGATAGTAGACGCCCTCCGCCTCGTAGCCGAGCTGCTCCATCAGGTCGCGGCCCATGCCGGTGAGGTAGCCGACCAAGACTTTCTTCACCGGCGTTTCCGTCTCCCGCAGCAGCGGCGCAAGGCGGCGGAGCCGCTTTCCGTCGTGCAGCATATCGTCCACCAGAATGACGGGACGGTCAAAGGCCCGGATGGTGCGGACCTGATCCTCCAGCGGCGAATAGTCGGGATACGCCTCGATCGAGTAGGAGGAGAGGTCCGGCTCATATACCTTGTCCGTGCGCAGCGTTTTGGTCACCGTGTTGGGGACGATCACGCCGCGCATGAGCTTTCCGTACGGCACGCAGATATCCGGACCGAGCTGCCGCGGCTCCGT
>DHMW01000110.1 GCA_002405995.1 Oscillospiraceae bacterium UBA4632 | reverse complement strand
GGGAAGATCAGGCGGTCGTAGGCGTCCTCAGCCGCGGATTTGACAAATTCCATGGCGGCGGAGCCGGGCTTCACGACTGCGCGGCGCAGCAGCGGCAGCGCCTGCTCGCGGTCAAGCGCGACGGAGACTTTCAGAATGCCCTCTTTTTCGCCGCGGTTGACGGCAAGCACCTGATGCCCCTGCAGGCGGGAGACGGGCTGCGTAAAATCGTAGTACAGGCGATACACGCTGTCGTCCTCCGTCGTGGCCTTGCTCACGAGCTGGCCCTGACGGGAGATGAGCGCGCGGAGGCTCTTGCGGATGGCGGCATCGTCAGAAATCTGCTCGGCGATGATGTCGCTCGCGCCCTGCAAGGCGTCCTCAATCGTCTCGACGCCCTTTTCGGGGTCGATAAAGTCGCGCGCGGCGTCCTCGGGACGCGGGCAATCGCGCTCCTGCGCGAAGAGAAGTTCGGCGAGCGGTCCAAGCCCCCTTTCCTTCGCCGCCGTAGCGCGGGTGCGGCGCTTTTGCTTGTAGGGGCGGTAGAGGTCCTCGACCTCGGCGAGCGTTTTGGCGCTGTCGATGGCGGCGGCGAGCTCGCCGGTCAGCTTGCCCTGCTCATCGATGGACTTTTTTACCGCCTCACGGCGCTCCTCGAGCCCGCGGAGGTATTGGAGCCGCTCTTCGAGCGTGCGCAGCGAGGTGTCGTCCATCGCGCCGTGGAGCTCCTTGCGGTAGCGGGCGATGAAGGGGATGGTGTTGCCCTCGTCGAGAAGCTGCACGACGTTTTCCACGTGCCGGGGGTCCCTGTCAAGCTCCTGTGCCAGTGTCTGAATGATATCCATAGCAGTTCCTTTCATCGAACGGGCCGCCGCGCGGCGGCCCGGCAGAATACGGTGCTTTTTGCGGCGGGTTCGCTCCGGAGACGGGGACGCACCCGCTCGCCGCGGATCAATTGTAGCACAGAAATCGAAAAAACGCCAAAGGAAACCGTTGCAAAGGTGAAAGATCGTGTTATCATGATCCTGAGCGGTGCGGGACGAAGCGCACCGCCGGGAAGCGCCAACATTTTTCTGACAGGAGATCGTGCCGATGCCGTCAACAAACAGCCGCATATCCGCGCTGCTCCGCGCCGACGGAGAGCGCATCGTCCGCCGCGCGATCGCGGCGGTGCTGCCGGACGAGGCCGTGCGCCGCGCACTGGAGGGCGTCCGCTTTCCCGGGCGCGTCTTTCTCGTCGCCGCCGGAAAAGCCGCCTGGCGGATGGCAAGCGCCGCCCTCGCCTGCCTCGGGCAGGCGGAGCGCGGCATCGTGATCACGAAGTACGGCCATCTCGGCGCGCCGCTTCCGGGCATCGACTGCTATGAGGGCGGGCATCCCGTGCCGGACGAAAGCTCCCTGCGGGCGACGGACGCCGCCCTGCGTCTGACCGCCGGTCTCCGCGCGGACGACACCGTGCTGCTTCTGCTCTCCGGCGGCGGCAGCGCGCTTTTTGAAAAACCGCTGATCCCGCTGGAGGAGCTGCAGTCCGTTACGGCGCAGCTGCTCGCCGGCGGGGCGGATATCGTGGAGACGAACACCGTACGCAAGCGGCTCTCGGCGGTCAAGGGCGGTCGTTTTGCCCTGCACTGCGCGCCCGCGCAGGTCTACGCGGTCATCCTCAGCGACATTCTCGGCGATCCCATGGACATGATCGCCTCCGGTCCCGCCTGCGCGGACCCCTCCACCTGCGCGCAGGCGCTGGCAGCCGCAGAAAAATACCGGCTGAGGCTCTCGCCGGGCGCATGGGGGCTGCTGCGGCAGGAAACGCCGAAGGCGCTCGGCAGCGTGAGGGCGCGGGTCACCGGCAGCGTCCGTGCGCTGTGCGCCGCCGCCGCGCAGGAATGCGGCGCGCTGGGCTACGAGCCGCTCCTGCTGACGGACAGCCTGTGCTGCGAGGCGCGCAGCGCCGGAAGCTTTCTCGCCTCCCTTGCCCGCACGCACGCGGGAGACGGCAGGAGCCTCGCTTTTCTCGCGGGCGGAGAAACGGTCGTACACGTCAAGGGGCGCGGGACGGGCGGACGCAATCAGGAGCTTGCGCTGGCGGCGGCGCTCGGCATCGAGGGGCTTGAAAATGTACTCATTTTTTCCGCCGGCTCCGACGGAACGGACGGTCCGACGGACGCGGCGGGCGGCATGGTGGACGGGCACAGCGCGGACGCAATGCGCCGCGGCGGCGTTTCCCCCGAGGCGGCGCTGGAGGACAACGATTCCTACCGCGCGCTCGCGGCGGCAGATGCGCTGCTCCGCACCGGCCCGACCGGCACCAACGTCAACGACATTGCCTGTGTGCTGATCAGGCCGCAGGACGAGCCGGGGCGCGGAAGCTGACGCCCCGCACGCCGGGCGAGCCGCCCGGGCTCCTGCCGGCGCTGCCGGTCCCGGAGGGATCCGCAGGCGCAGGAAAAGGCTCAGCCGTCAACCGTCCTGTGAGCCCGCTGCACAAAAAGAGAGTGTCCTTACAGCCCTTCAAATGCTGTAAGAACACTCTTTCTGTCATGCGTGACCGAGATTTAGATATACGCTGGAAATAGGGGAAATCGAGAGCTGGAGCGGCTTTAATGAGCCAATTCTTCAAGAGCCATCGAAAAGGCCGGTCGCATATATTCCTGTGCGTTTCGGCTTAATCCGCACTCTGAGGCCAAGTGGCTCCAGTTTTCCCGGACGGTTTTCAGGATATCCGCTGCCATGGCTGCTGCGCCCTTGGTACTGATCTCACAATACGGTGCGATCTCCAGCGCAAGCGCAAGGGAGATCGTCGCATCGTCCTCGTTTACACAGAGGGACAGTTCGTCACCCTCCGGAACAGGGTTGACATCGTACAGGGGGGACAGATGCCAACCATCCGCCTTGAGGATAAAGCCGTGGTTTCTCATGTGGTCATCCGTATTGGAAACAGCCATATTGAACACGATCCGCTTCCATAGCTCTGTCAAATCTCTCTTGGGGGCAGCACCGTTGGCTTTGATAAAAGATACCAATTCGAGATAACTGGATCCATCCGCTGCTGAGGCACCATCGGTCTTGCCGAGCATTGTCATGGCGGATGCGAAATGGATCCGCGCAGCACCATTCCGGTCAAACCTTCGTACAAGGAAAGTGCTGCCGTACTTGGAGAAGTCGATCAACATGGACTCTGGAACATCCAGACCGCAAAGTCTTGCAAGGTCATGGGTGACCTTCTCCCATGCGCCCACATTGACATCGTCATGCTTGGACGGGAACTTGGCGATCCATAGATTACCCTTTGTGTCCAGAACGGTGGC
>DHMW01000124.1:20777-21256 GCA_002405995.1 Oscillospiraceae bacterium UBA4632 | reverse complement strand
GCGCGCCGCCGTCATGCCCACCGCCGGCGCGCGCACCGCGTCTCCCGCCTCTTCCGGTTCCTCGCTGCGCAGCCCCTGCGCGTCCATGTCCGCCGCCATCTCCGCGCCGCTCTTCAATTTTCCCGCCGGGCCGGGCGGAGCCGCCGCCTCCGGCGCCTCCGCATTTCCGTCCGCCTTTGCCGCCGCCTCCGGCTGTGACGGCGCAGCAGAGCGCGTGAGCCGCTTTTTCATCGTCTCCTCCCGCGCGCGCCACAGCGCCGCGCCCTGCGTCAGGACCCATTCGATGTAGTGCAAGCCTTTCTCCCTTCCTTCATCCGCAGATAGCGCGCCATGTCAAATCCCGCGTTTTCTCCGCCGGCCGTCTCGCCCAGCAGCGTCCCGCAGATGCCGCACCGCGCCTCCTCCGCGCGCCTTCTGCACCTCGGGCACAGCCGCTCCAGCTCCTCCTCGCGGTCCAGCATCTCGTGCACCAGGCAGTA
>DHMW01000124.1:11199-20697 GCA_002405995.1 Oscillospiraceae bacterium UBA4632 | reverse complement strand
GCGCGCTTTTCGCTCGGCAGCGCCCCGGCATATCGGAGCACGCGCCATTTCAGCCGCTCGTAGGGCGCGTGCTCCATGCTTTTTTTAGCGCTTCCGCCTTTCTGCGCCCCTCCTCGCTCGAGGGGTTCTCCGCTCCGTCCAGCAGTGCATAGCGCTCCACCAGCGCGTTGATCTCGCCAACGCCCAGCGCGTCTTCCACGTCCTCCGCGCTCGCAAATACCGCCTCGCCCTGTTCCGTCAGGCTCCTTCGCAGCAGCGCCGCGTTCGCGCGCAGCGCGCGCTCCTCCTCGTCTCCGCCGTCCAGCTGTGCGATCTCGCGCCGCAGCGCCAGCGTCTCCCGGGCCGACAGCAGCCGCAGCGCGCATTCGCGTCCGCCGAGGATCACCCGTTCCTCGCGCTCCCTGCCCAGGAAGCGCAGCAGCTCTCCGTCCATCAGCCCGTGATCTCCATTCGCTTGCGCGCGATGACCGTCACCTTTTCCGCCGCGGGGTCGCCCAGCTTCCCTGCCTCCTCAATGCTGCTCCAGCGGCACTGGGAGTAGATGATGCGCCTGTCCGGCTTGCAGATCACCAGCGAAAAATCGTTCAGCTCATAAAAGTTGATCCCGTCGCTGATCGCCTCGTCGGTCGCATACAGGCGCGTCAGCTCCAGCGTGTACTTGTTTGCTCCCGCGATCGTCGCCACCGGCTCGCTCTCGCCGAACGCCTCGATCTCGCGGCTCGTGCGCGCGGCCCTCGTTGTGTAGCTCTGCACCACCGCCACCTTTTTGCCGTCCACCTCCAGATAGATGTCGCAGCTCATCGGCAGTATCGTCTTTGCCATGTTCCGCTCTCCTCCTTATACCGTGATGTGCGCCGTCAGGTAAATGCGGTTCAGCCCGTGCGCCACCGTAAAGCTGAACTCCACCAGGCACACCGTCGGCTCGTCCGCCAGCGCGCTCACCTGCACCTCGCCGTAGTCGTCCACGATCTCGCGGCTTTTCATCTCCTCCAGCTCCAGCACCACGCGCGAGCGGATGGCGCCGCGGCTCTGCGCGGTGTTTTTGCTGCGGGCAAAGCGTGCGCGCAGCGCGCTGCGGATCGTCGGGATCACCTCGTCCACGATCAGCACCGTCGTCAGCTCGCGCCAGGTCGTGTCCGCCGCGCCGCCGCTCGTGGTCCTTGTCGTGATGCCGCGCACCGGCGAGCACACGCCGCCCACACACTCCAGCGGCGTCACGCCGCCGCGCACCAGCTGGTCGATCTCGCTGTCGCTCCACTGCCTGCTCACCGTGCCGAGGCCCGAAAGCTCCGCGCCGTTCACCGGCACCGACGGGTCCGTTCCCGCCGCGATCACGCCTGCCACCGCCGCCGCGGCAAACGCCGCGCTCACCTCTGTCCCGTCCGTCATCGCCGCATCCGGTCCCACCAGCACCACGCGCTCGCTGTTGATCGCCTTGGCGTGGTTCACCAGCTGCGCTGCCGTCTCGTTCGCTCCGCCTACCACCGCGATGCGCTCGCGTCTGCGCTTCGACGCGTTCTCCACACTCGTTTTCAGGCTTTGATGCACCGTCTGCTCCGTGCTGTCGCAGACGATGACGCCCACGTTCTCCTCGTCCTCCAGCGCCGCAAACGCGCTTGCGTAATCCGCCGCGCCGTCCGTGCCCTTGCCGACCGCCACCGCCTTCACCGTGCCAGCGCCGTTCAAAAACAGCAGCCGCAGCAGCGTGCTCATGCCGCGGCTCCCCGCCGCGTCCTCGCCGAAGATCTCCTTTCCCTCCTCGTAGGAGGTGATCGTCTCCACCTTGTTCGCCGTGCCCTTCGCCGCCGCTGCCGCCGCGCCGATGAGCTTCGCCGCCGCGCGTGCGCTTACTACGCTCGATGCGTCGTAGGACGAATACACGCCCGGCCGCTCATGGATCGTGCTGTTCATGCTCCTTCACCGTGCCTTTCAATACAAAATCGGTAAATACCGTCTCATCCTCTTCCGTCTCCGCGACGAAAAGCGCCGCATAGTCCGCCTCTCCGCTCCGGCGGAACATGCCGCTCGCCCTATCCCACTGCGTCTGCTCCCAGCGCAGCTCGCGCAGCCGCAGCCCCTCCGGCAGCGCTTCGCTCAGCGCCTGCGTCACCTGCTCCGCCGCCGTCTCGCAGCCGTCCGCGCCCAGCAGGCGCGGCGCAAAAACGTCCACCGTCGTCCGGATCTCGACGTTCCTGCCATACACCTCGCGCAGCGTCTGCGTTTTCTCGTCCCTGCGCTGCCCGAGATAGTCGGCCATGCCCGCTGTGGTGATGCGCGCGCCGCGCGCGCCCACCGCCGCGACCGCTGTGTCATAGCGCTTGAGCCGCTCCGTGTCATAGGCGCCCACCGCCGCGCAGCCCGCCGCCGCGATCGCCTGCATCAGCGCGCTCTTCACCTGTCCGATCGCCGTCATGCCGGTTTCTCCTTCTCGTGCAGCACCGCCCAGCGGTAGGCGATCCTCTCGCCCGCGTAGCATTCCGCCGCGTCGCGCACGATGTATTCCCTCTCCCGGCACGCCACCTCATCGCCCATGGTGATCTCCGTGTCCGCCGGGCCGAGATAGCGCCAGCAGTGTTCATCCGCCGCGCCCAGCGCCGTCGCCGTGAACGGCTCGTCTCCCGTCTCGCGCGTCAGCGGCTGGATAAACGCCCTCGCCTCCGCCTCCGTGCCGCCGTGCCGCACCGTGCAGGCAAGCCCCCAGCGCTCAAACGCCTCGTCCAGCCGTTCCTTTATCCCTCCGCCGTGCAAAAGTATGCGCCTCCGTTCTCCGTATACGGGCGCATCAGCGCCCATGCCTGTTTTCTCAGCCGCTCTGCCCGCGCGCCGCTCTCGCTCTCCGGCCGCAGCGTCACGCTCATCTCGCCCGCGCGCAGGGAGGATATCTCCTCCCCGCACGCTCTCGCGCTCTCCATTGCAGCCGCGGCAAGGAACGCCCCCGCGCACACGAACGCCTCGCCGCACGCCTCCTTTGTCACGCCTCCGCGCAGCGCGCGCTCCAGGATCAGCTCCTGCGCGCTGCATATCATTTTCAGCAGCGCCTGCTCGCTCTCGCTCGCCCCCGTCAGCGTCTGTGCCAGCGCCAGCATCTGCCCGCCGGCGCTTCCTGTCTCATCCATATCCGTCTCTCCCTCCGCTTACTGGAGCTTGAGCACCTTCGAGGCGTCCTGATACGGCTTTGCAAAGCCGGAGATGCTTGTGATCGCCGCGCGTTCGAGCTGTCGGTCGATCAGCTTGTCGTACTCCACCAGCACCTCGCTGCCGCAGATGCGCTCAAGCGCGTAATTCTTGTCGAGGCCGATGATCGTGCCTGCGGGCATCACGCTCGTGCGCAGCAGCTTTGCGCCCAGCGGCGTCGCGAGCGTGCCCGTGCCCTGGAAGTTCAGCCCCGTCAGCGGGTTCTGAAATTCCGAGAGCTTGAGCATCCTCAGCATCATGTCGCTGCCCATCAGCATCGTGTTCATCGTGTAGGGGTCGAACTGCGACCAGAAGCCCAGCAGCGCGTCGTAGCTCAGCGTGCCCTTCGTGCCGCCGATGCCGTCATCGCCGACGGTATAGCTTGCGGCGGCGTTGTTGTTGCCGTCGCCGTTCATCAGCACGCCGATGGCGTCCTTGAGGTGCATTCTCGCGATGTACGCGCCGATCTGGCGCAGCGTCACGGAAAAGAGGTCCAGTCGCTGGAAGCGGATGGCCTCATAGGACGCCACGAGCATTCTGCCGCGCTTGTGGAGCTTCACCAGATTCTCCTGCGTGCGGATGCTGGTGGTCGGGATGCCCGCACCCTCCTCCACGCGCTTGAGCTCCTTGTCGTCGTCCGTCGGGACCGACGCGATGGAGCGGTAATCCATGCCGTCAAAATTCGTCACCGTCGCGGTGATATCGGGCAGGATATCGCTCTCCATGCCCTGGCGCACCACGCGCGAGACGAATTCCGGGAACAACACAGAGCTTTCGCTCGTGTGGAAGAACTTTTCCACCATGTCGCTGCCCGCGCCCTTGACATGGATGTCAAAGCGCTTGAGCTGGCGCTGGAAGGCATCCAGCCCCTCGAGCGCCGTACCCCTGTAGCTCTCGCTCGGGTCCATTGCCTCCAGCACGCTCAGAAAGCTTCTGCCGCTCTGCCCGTACATGCCCTTTTCGAGCTTCACATTTTCATACTGATATGCCATTTGTTCTCCTCCTTAAAGCTTGATGACCGCCGTCTTCGCCGCGCTGTCCACGGCAAGCACCAGGTACTCTCTGCCCTTCGCCGCGTCCACGCTCACGCCGCCGGCGTCGTCGGCGCTCAGCTTGCCGTAGCCCACGCCCGGCGCGGTGTCGCCGCTGTAGCTCACCCTTGCAAGCCCGCCCAGCTGCACGCTGCACGCCTTGCCGTCGCCGCCGACGGCGCGCACCACGCCGATAAAGCCGTCCTGCGCGCTGCACTTCGCCGCCGTGCCGCCTGCCGCCGCCTTGACGACCATGCCCTCGCTCACGTCCGCGCCGCAGCCGAGCGTCGCGCACCATTCGCCGATCCCCTGATAAGAAATGCTCATTTTGTTCCTCCCTGATAGTTGTTGATATCAAAAAAGCGTCTCCGCCTTTTGCTTACACACGGAAGTCGCTCTCGTCCTCCGCCGCCGTTTTCTCCTCGCCGTAGCGCAGCTGTGTGCGCAGCCCCAGCCGCCTTGCCGCCTTTGCGCGGTAGATGCGCTCCAGCTCGCGCAGCTCGCCCTCGTCGAGCTTTTCCACCATCGTCCCGAGCACCGCGCCGTCCGCGTCCTTCTCTGCCGTCAGCATCCAGCGCTTCACCTCGGCGCGCAGCGTTTCAAGATAGCCCCTGCCGAGCGCCGCCTGCTTCTCGAGCCGCTCCAGCTCGCGCGCCTGCGCCTGCGACCCGCGCCGCTCCACCAGCGCCTTGAGCGTTCCGCCCTCGCCGCCGCGGCGCTTCATCACGCCCGCTCTCGGCTGCGCCGGCACGGCGACAAAGCTCCACTCGTAGGCGTCCTGCGCCTCCAGCAGCTCGCCGCAGCAGAGCTTTCCGCCGTAGCGCTCGCCCTTGCGGTGCGCGCAGCTGCCCAGCTCCTCCCCGCAGACCGAGCACACGCAGCGCTTCACGCTGCACCCAACGCTCACCTCTTTTTTGATGCCGCCCTCGATCTCCGCGATCAGCCTCTCGTTCCCCTCGCGCAGCATATAGGCCCAGCCCTTGAGATAGCAGCGTCCCTCGCCCGTCTCCGTCTCGCCGTCCTCGTCCACGATCTCCGTGCGGTAGATGCGCGCCGTCTGTCCCTTTGCGCTCCACTCGTGGTCAAAGATGCCGCTCCTGCCGGGGAACAGCTCGCCCAGCTCCTCCAGCGTCGCGCGCGGAAAGCGCTCGCCGTCGCGGTCCACCTCGTTGTCGCACAGCCGCACGGCAAAGGTGTATACCTCGTCCTCCGCCAGCGCCCGCCTTGCAAAGCGGTTGATCTGCGTCATTTCCTGTCCGCCGGCCGCGTCAGGCGGCAGCTGCGCGCCCTCTTTTTTCACATCCATGCTCATTTTCCCTCCGCTTTTCCGTTTTCGATCTCCAGCTTCCGCGCCTGCTGCAAATACAGCGCCGCCTTTGCTTCCTCCACCTCGTCCTGCAAATTGATGTCGTCCCACACGACCTCAAAGCTGCAGCCCCAGCCGTGCATGCGCAGCCACAGCGCGCAGATGCGCTCGACCACTGGCTCCAGCGTGCGCCGCAGCGCCGTGATCTCGCTCGTCAGCAGGTCCGCCTGCTGCGCGCTCATGCGCTCCGTGCTCGACCAGCTCAGCCCCAGCAGAAACGGCGGCAGCCCGGTCTTTGCCACCAGCTGCTCCAGGATCTGCCGCACCGGCATTTCGCTGTCCAGCACCTGGTTGTCCGCGCCGATCGCCCGGATCGACACGTCGCCCACCGATACAAAATCGCGCACGCTGCCGTTTCTGCCCTCCTGCATCGCCCGCGACCACTCCGCGGCGATCTGTTCGGCGCGCTCCTGCGCTGCCGCGCGGTCCATTTCCCCGTCCTGCGGCTTGTAGACGACCGCGAAGCGCACATTGCCGCAGCGCTCCCAGTTCTTGCCCATCGCGTCATAGATCTTCAGCAGCAGCCCCGTCAGATACGGCATCGACCGCAGCAGCGAAACGCCGTACGGGTGCTCCGCCTCAGGATTGAGCGGCGTGAACAGCAGCAGCTCCTGATGCTCCAGCGGCACGCTGCGCCCCAGCGCGTCGCGCGCGCAGATGGTAAAGTCCAGCGGGCTGTCCCCCTCGCGCACCTCTGCCTGCGCCGCATCGGCGCACAGCACGGCTGCGATCCCGCGTCCGTCCGCATCCGGCACGATCTCGCCCAGCGCCCGTCCTCCCGTCAGCAGCGCGTCAAGGTAGCATTCAAGAAAGGCGTTCAGCCCTCTCTGTCCTCTGCCCGTGTCCACCGTGCGCAGGAACCGTCCCAGCGCCCGCTCGGCGTCTCCTTCCCCGCAGCGCACGCGCACGCCGCCCGTCAGCCGCACCAGCTTGCAGATCGCCGCATCCACCACCGGCACCGCCTCTCGGATGCTCCGGTACAGCGCCGTCTCCCCATCCAGCAGCGGCACGTAGCGCTCCAGCAGCCCGAAGGCCTGTCCCCTGCCGCCGCGCAGCTGCACCGCCGCCTCGCCGCCCGTGCTCCTTTTTGGCTGTTCCTTCTTCATTCCTTCCTCTCCTTTTTCCCTCGTTTTCAGCGCGCCGTGCGCTCCACCGCGCGCAGCGCCAGCGCCCCGCCGCGCTCTCTCGGGGCTACTGACATCGCAAAGTAGCGCATCTCGTCCATTGCGTGGTCGTGCTCCTTCCTCGGGCGGTCATGTCCCGCCCCGCCGTCCTCCCAGCAGTACTGCGCGATCTCGTCCAGGCAGCTTTCGCAGCCCTCGCAGATCACGATCCTTCCCTGCTTCAGAAGATTCGCCGTCACCCGCAGCCCGTCGCTCACATTGTTGTCCGCCCGCATCACGGGAAAGCCTGCGCGCCGCACCGCCTCGATAAAGCTTGCCGCCGACGGATCGACGATCACCTTCTCCACCGTCTCTCCGTCCGCAAAGCGCCGCAGATCCTCCACGTACTCCGCGTCCGTTTTCTGCCGCCCCTCTCTGCGCGAATCGTAGTAATATTCCCTCACGCGGTACCACACGCCGTCCCTGCGCGCCCACAGTCCGAAGCTCGCCGGATTCACCGTCCCGTAATCCACGGATATCCTCACCCTGTCCCACGGCTTGTCCGGCGCCGCCCTGCAATATTCCTCCGGGGTAAAAAAGTCGTAGATCAGCCCCTTCGCCGCCGTCCACTCGCCCAGCACGAAGCGCCGGTAAAACGTCCCGCTGTACATCCGCTCGTACCTCGCCCGCACGCGCGGGGAAAGCGAGGGGTTGTCCTCCATCGTAAAGTGCAGATACAGCGCGCCGCGCTCCTCCGCCTTCAATATCCACTCGCGGTAGAACCAGTGCTGCGGCCCCTCCGGGTTGCACGAGAACCACAGCCTGCTGCCCGCCACGCTGCACCGCGCGCCCGCCTGCTCGATGAACGAGCGCGGCATCAGCGCCGCCTCGTCGAACAGCACTCCCGCCAGCGTCGCGCCCTGGATGAGCGCCGCGCTGCCCTCGTCGCGTCCGCCGAAGAGATAGAAGCGGTTTTCCCGTTTTCCCCGTCGCACGGTCAGCAGGCTCTCGCTCCGCCTCTCCTCGCAGTCAAAGCCCAGCGCCGTGAGCCACGGCAGCAGCTCGCGCAGCACGTTGCGCCGCAGCGCGGTCACCGTCTTGCCGCACAGGGCAAACTGCCTGCCGTCAAAGCATCTCATCGCCCACAGGAAAAATCCGATCCCCAGCGCCAGCGTCTTCCCGCTGCGCACCGCCCCGTCGCAGATGATCGCGTCGCACCCGCGGAATTTCTCCTGCGCCCACCACGTCATCGCCGTCCTCTGCTTTGCGGAAAACCGCCTCACCATGCCGGATGCGTCCCCTCCTCTCCCGCCTCCTCCAGCGCGCGGAAAAACGCCTCCGTCTCGTCCTCGTCCCCGCCACTGCCCAGCATTTCATACAGCGCCTCCAGCGCCTTCACGCGGTCGATGAACTTCACCTCTACTGTGCCGTTGCTGCCTCGCTTGAACTCCGCCACCGCCGAAAGATCCATCTGCCGGATCCGCTGCGGCGTCGCCTTTTCCAGATACGTCAGCTCCACCCCGCGGTTCACCCGCCCGAAGGCAAGCTTTGCCAGCGCCTCGATCACATCTCCGCGCCCGATCTCCTTTTTTGCCACGCTCTTCCCTCCCTTGCGTTTCACCCTTACCGCGCACCCCCCGGTTTGTTGCACGTTTTCGTGCACCGCTTCCGAAATTTTTTATTTTTCCCCCCGCACAAAAAAGGACCGGCGCATGAGCCATCCTGCCCATGCGCCGGTCCCCGCCGCTTTTTCGTGATCCCGTTATTGTTCCAGCAGCTCCTTCAGCTCCGCCGCGTTCGCCGCGATCTTCTCCGCGCCCGCTGCGATGAGCTGTTCCCTGTCGCGAAAGCCCCAGCACACCGAAATGCACGCGATCCCCGCATTTTTCGCCGTCTCGATGTCCACCTCGCTGTCGCCGACGTATACCGCGCGCGATTTCTCCGCGCCCAGCGCCCTGAGCGCGTCGTTCACCATGTCGGGCGCGGGCTTGCGCCGCCGCTGCGCCGTCTCGCCCAGCGCCGCATCCAGCAGCGTGCCGAAATGCTGCCGCGCCAGCGGCTTCACCGCCTCGTCCGGCTTGTTCGACACCACCGCCAGCCGGAAGCCCCTGCCCTTCAGCTCCGCCAGCAGCTCCGCCAGCCCCGCGTAGGGCTTCGTCCTGATCTGGCAGTGCGCTGCGTAGTAGGGCTTGTAGAGCGCAAGCGCTCGCCGCACCGTCTCCTCGTCCGCCTCCGGCCCCAGCGCGCGGCGCATCTGCATCTCCGCGCCGTTGCCCACGAACCGCCGCATCTCCGCAAGCGTCCGCTCGGGATACCCCAGCGCGCGCAGCGTATGGTTTGCCGCGTTCAGGATATCCTCCAGCGTGTCGAGCAGCGTCCCATCCATATCGAAAAGCACTGTGTCGTATCGCATCGTTTTTTCCTCGCTTTGCTCGTTTTGCGGCATCATTATAGCCATATCGTGTCCGAAATTCAAGCCATCTTTTTGCGCCCGCCGTCCTTCTGTCCCCTTGCGCATCGCGCGTTCGCCTGCTATAATAGGATATTATTTTTTACGCGCTGTATTTCTGCAAAAGGAGTGTCAGATCATGCACGAACTGGAACGTCTTTATCATATCCACTGCGCCAAGGGCGAGGTCGGCCGCTATGTCATCCTCCCCGGCGACCCCGGCCGCTGCCCCTCCATCGCCGCTTTGTTCGACGATGCCCACCTCGTCGCGCAGAACCGCGAATACACCACCTACACCGGCACGCTGCTGGGCGAAAAGGTCTCCGTCTGCTCCACCGGCATCGGCGGCCCGTCCGCCTCCATCGCCATGGAGGA
>DHMW01000124.1:623-11153 GCA_002405995.1 Oscillospiraceae bacterium UBA4632 | reverse complement strand
GAGCTGCACCAGCTCGGGGCCGATACCTTCATCCGCACCGGCACCTGCGGCGGCATTGACCTCTCCGTCAAGTCCGGCGATATCGTCGTCGCCACCGGCGCCATCCGCTACGAGCACACCTCGCTCGAATACGCCCCCATCGAGTTCCCCGCCGTCGCCGATTTCGACATCGCCCTCGCCCTCCGTCAGGCGTCCGAAGAGCTCGGCTACCACACCCACACCGGCGTTGTCCAGTGCAAGGACAGCTTCTACGGCCAGCACTCCCCGGAAAAGAGCCCCGTCTACTACGAGCTTCTGCAAAAGTGGGAGAGCTGGAAGCGCCTCGGCGTCAAGGCCAGCGAAATGGAGTCCGCCGCGATGTTCGTCGTCGCCTCCGCGCTCGGCTGCCGCTGCGGCTCGTGCTTCCACGTCGTGTGGAACCAGGAGCGCGAAAAGGCCGGCCTCGACCAGGACATGAGCGAGGACACCTCCGCCTCCGTCAAGGTCGCCGTCGAGGGGCTCAAGCGCATCATCCTGCGCGACCGCGAGCTTGCCGCCCTGCCCGAAAACGCGCAGAGGCTGCTCGAGAAAAAGGAAAAGGGGCTTCTGCATGAGTGAGAAAAAGGTCATCGGCATCCTTGGCGGCATGGGCCCTCTCGCCACCGCCGACCTTTTCCGGAAGATCACCCTGCACACCGTCGCCTCCTGCGACCAGGACCATCCCCGCGTGTGCATCGACTCCAACACCAGCATTCCAGACCGCACGGCGGCTCTCCTCCACGGCGGTGCCGATCCCGTCCCCGAAATGGTCAGGAGCGCGCAGCGCCTTGAATCCATCGGCGCGGACCTTCTCATCATGCCCTGCAACACCGCGCACAACTTCTATGACGCGGTCGCCGCGTCCGTCTCCATCCCCGTCCTGCACATGATCGCCGTCACGCGCGACGCGCTCAAGGCCCGCGGCGTCAAGTGCGCCGGCCTTCTTGCGACCGACGGCACCGTCCGGACCGGCATCTACCAGCGCACGTTCGCCGGCAGCGGCATCGATCTTCTCACCCCCGACAACGCCGAGGATCAGGCTGCCGTCATGGACATCATCTACAACGGCGTCAAGGCCGGCGACCTCACGCACGATGCCTCCGCCTTCCGCGCCGCCTGCGGGCATCTGCTCGAGCGCGGAGCCGAGGTGCTGATCCTCGGCTGCACGGAGCTGCCCCCCGCGTTCGACATTTATCATCTCGATTACCCCAACGCCGACCCGACGCTCGAGCTGGCGCTTGCCGCCATCCGCGCCGCGGGCTGCGAAACGAAGTGAGGAGGGTCCGCCATGAGCTATGCCGACCAGGTCTTTCGCGCCAACTGCCTCGACATTCTGCAAAACGGCGTGCGCGATGACAGTCTCGCCGTCCGTCCCCACTGGGAGGACGGCACGCCCGCCCACACGGTCAAAAAGTTCGGCCTTGTCAACCGCTACGACCTGCAAACAGAATTTCCCATCCTCACGCTGCGCCGCACGTACCTCAAAAGCGCGGTGGATGAGCTGCTCTGGATCTGGCAGAAGAAGTCGAACAATGTTCACGACCTCTCCTCCCACATCTGGGATGCCTGGGCGGACGAGACCGGCTCGATCGGCAAGGCCTATGGCTACCAGCTTGGCGTGAAGCACCGGTATAAGGAGGGCATGTTCGATCAGGTGGATCGCGTGCTCTATGATCTCAAGCACAACCCCGCCTCCCGCCGCATCCTGACCAATCTCTACAATTTCGAGGATCTGCACGAGATGCACCTCTACCCCTGCGCCTACTCCATGACCTTCAACGTCTCCGGCGATACGCTCAACGCCATTCTGAACCAGCGCTCGCAGGACATGCTCGCCGCCAACAACTGGAACGTCTGCCAGTACGCGGTCCTTGTGCATATGTTTGCGCAGGTCTCGGGGCTGAAGCCCGGCGAACTGGTCCACGTCATCGCCGACGCGCACATTTACGACCGCCATATCCCCATCATCGAGCGGATGCTCGCAGAGCCGGAGCATCCCGCGCCGCGCTTTTCTCTCGACCCCGCCGTAACGGACTTTTATGATTTCACCCCGTCGAGCGTCTGGCTCGAGGGCTATGAATATTCCCCCTTTGAAGACAAGATCCCCATTGCCGTCTGACGGTCCTCCGCCGGAGGCAAAATTCAAAAGAGCCAACTGGAGCAAACCATCATGACTGCTATCGTCTGCGTATCCAAAAACTGGGGCATCGGGCGGGACGGCGCGCTGCTGTTCCACATTTCCGCCGACCACAGGCGCTTCCGCGCCATGACCCTCGGCAGGACCGTTATTCTCGGCCACAAAACGCTCGAGACCTTTCCCGGCGGGAAACCCCTGAAGGACCGGCGCAACATCGTCCTCTCCCGCCGCGACCTCGACATTCCCGGCGCGGAGGTCGCCCACTCGTTCGACGAGGCCGCCGCCCTCGGCGGCGATGATGCGATCGTCATCGGCGGCGCGAGCGTCTACATGGCGCTGCTCGACCGCTGCGACCGCGTTTACGTCACCAAGGTCGATGCCGCGCCGGAGGCGGACAGCTTTTTCCCCAATCTTGACGACAATCCCGACTGGCGCATCGGGTCGGAGAGCGAGGTCTTTGAAGAAAACGGCCTCAAATTCCAATATATCGACTACGTCCGCAGCTGAAAAAAGGGGGCCGCCATGCCATCGCTCAGCACCGATATCCGCTTTGTCAGGGGCGTCGGCGAGGCGCACGCCAAAAATCTCGCCCGGCTGGGCGTCACGGACCTGCTCTCGCTGCTCTCCTACTACCCCCGCGCCTATGAGGACCGCCGCGCGTTCCGGACGATCGCGGCGCTCGTCCCGGGCGAAAGCGCGTGCGTCCGCGCCGTCGTCGCGGGCGAGCCGAAGCTCTCGCGCATCCGCCGCGGGCTCGATCTTGTCAAGCTCCGCGTTGTGGACGAGACCGGCGCGCTCGAGCTGACTTATTTCAACCAATCCTACCTCAAAAACACCTTTCACACCGGTGATATCTATGTCTTCTTCGGGCGCGCCGAGGGCTCACCGAGCCGCCCGCAGATGACCAATCCCCTCTTCGAGCGCGAGGGCGCGCATCAGATCACGGGCCGCATCATGCCCATCTACCCGCTCACCGCGGGCGTCAGCCAGAGCCTTTTGGTCAAGGCAATGGAGCAGGCGCTCGCCGCCTGCTCCGACGAGCTGCCCGACCCCCTTCCCGAGGAGGTCCGCCTCGCCCATGGGCTGTGCCACGCACGCTACGCCTGCGAAAATATCCACTTTCCCGCCGATGAGGCAGCGCTTGCCGCCGCGCGCCGCCGCCTCGCCTTCGAGGAGCTGTTTTTCCTCGCCCTGGGGCTGCACCTGCTGCGCTCCCGCCGCGCCGCCGTCGCGGGAAAGCCGTGCCGGGCGATCGGCCTTGCGCCGTTTTACGGCGCGCTCCCCTTTTCGCTCACCGGCGCGCAGCGCCGCGCCATCGAAGATATCGCGCGCGACCTGGCCGGCACGCGCCCGATGAACCGCCTCTGCCAGGGCGACGTCGGCTCCGGCAAGACGATGGTCGCCGCCGCCGCCATCTATATAGCGGTGAAAAGCGGTCTGCAATGCGCCCTCATGGCGCCGACCGAGATCCTCGCCGAGCAGCATTACCGCTCGCTCGCGCCGCTGCTCGAGCCCCTCGGCGTCTCCTGCGCGCTGCTCACCGCCGCGGCGAAGGCGAAGGAGCGCCGCGCACTGAACGCCCGCCTGCAAAGCGGCGAGCTGTCTCTTGTCATCGGCACGCACGCCCTGCTCTCGCCCGATGTGCAGTACCGGGATCTCGGGCTGGTCGTCACCGACGAGCAGCACCGCTTCGGCGTGGACCAGCGCGCCGCGCTGTCCGCCAAGGGTGAAAATCCGCACCTGCTCGTCATGTCGGCAACGCCCATCCCCCGCACGCTGGCGCTGATGATCTACGGCGACCTCGACGTGTCGGTGCTGGACGAGCTGCCCCCCGGGCGCCGGACGATCGACACCTTCGCCGTCCCGTCGAGCTACCACGAGCGCATCTACGCCTTCCTGCGCAGGCTCGCCGCCGAGGGGCGGCAAGCCTACATCGTCTGCCCCATGGTCGCGGAGAACGGCGAGCTGCCCGACGAGCGCAAGGCGGTCACCGCCTATGCAGAGCACCTGCAAAAGGAGATCTTCCCCGATCTGCGCGTCGCGCCCATCCACGGCAAGCTGAAGCCGAAGGAAAAGGACGCAGTCATGCGCGCCTTTGCCGCGCATGAGATCGACGTGCTCGTCGCCACCACCGTCATCGAGGTCGGCGTCGATGTGCCGAACGCCGCGCTCATGCTGATCGAGAACGCCGAGTGCTTCGGGCTTTCCCAGCTTCACCAGCTGCGCGGGCGCGTCGGCCGCGGGCCGCACAAGTCCTACTGCATCCTCGTCTCCGACAACAGGGGCGAGGAAAACCGGCAGCGCCTCCGGGTCATGTCCTCCACAAACGACGGCTTTGCCATCGCCGAGGAGGATCTCAAGCTCCGCGGCCCCGGCGACTTTTTCGGCTCCCGCCAGCACGGGCTCCCCTCGCTGCGCGTCGCCGACCTTTCGTGCGACCTGGCGCTCCTTCACGAAACGCAGCAGGCGGCGCGGCAGCTCCTTGCCGCCGACCCCGCGCTCGAGCGCCATCCGGCGCTCCGTGACCGCGTCGCCCGGATGTTCGCGCTGAACGCCGGCGCGATGAACTGACCCGTGGGCGGCGCCGCCAAGCTGCCCGCAGAAACGAAAAACGACCGCATCAGCGGTCGTTTTCATTCATTTTATCGGTCCGTTCCAGCAGGTAGTCAACGCTGACACCATAAAAATCCGCAAGTGCGCACAAAACGTGCGGCGGCACCATTCTTTCGCCGCTTTCATAATATGCGTACGTGCGCTGTGGAACATTGATGGCTTGACCAACCTGGCGCTGCGTCAGGTCAGCGTCCTCCCGCAAATCGCGGATTCGCCGATATTTTTTCACGTCTATCACCAAATACAGTATACGTAGAACAAATTATTCTATTGCCTTTTTGAATGTTTTGTTCTAAGCTGTGCTGAGAGGTGATAAAAATGACAACTTATAAGACCTTATACCACTTGATGGTGCGCAGCATGAGCGAGGCTATCGACCTTTACGACGAAGGCAAGGGTATTCTCGCCCGCGAGGTGCTGCAAAAAGCGCTCTTGGATGCAGAAGAAGCGATCATTTCGTTTGATATTGTTCCGGATGAACCTTTGGATCATAAGCAAAATATCACTGATTAAACGCGGGGTGGATAATCCAAAAAGGAGGGGCTGTGCCCCTCCCTTTTGGTCGTTAGGGGGTGCAGGGGGCGAAGTCGAAACGCCCCCTGCCTTTCTCTTGGGGGTTTTAAAGGGGGAGGTTCTCTTTTGAAAGAGAATCTCCCCCTTTTATCCGTCCCCCCCACGCGGCGTGGGGAGCTATTTCTCTCTGCGCAGCAGGAAAGCCTTATTTCCCTTCCTGCGCTTTCAGCTTAGAAAGCTCCTCTTCCTCCAGCTGGCGATACGCCACCTTGCCAACGAGCGTCTTGGGCATATCCTCTTTGAACTCAATGTCATACGGCATGGCATACTTCGCCACGTTCCTGCGGCAGTAGGCCAGCAGCTCCTGCTTGGTATCCTCGGTCGCGGGCACGCCTGCGGTCAGCTTGACGAACGCCTTCACCTTCTGCATCTTGTAGGGGTCGGGCACGCCGATGACGCAGCTCATCTGGACGTACTCGTGCGCGTCGAGGATGTTCTCGATCTGGCCCGGATACACATTATAGCCCGACGAGATGATCATGCGCTTGGCTCTGCCGCGGAAGTAGACAAAGCCCTGCTCGTCCATCATGCCGAGGTCGCCCGTGTAGACCCACGTCAGCCCGTCGGCGTGCGTGCGCAGCGTCTGCGCCGTTTCCTCGGGGTTGTTCATGTATTCCTTCATCACGGTGGGACCGGCAAGCAGGATCTCGCCCTCCTCGCCGTAGGGCAGCTCGCGGTCGGTGCCCGGCTCGACGATCTTGATATACGTGTCGGGGAACGGCAGGCCGATAGAGCCCTCCTTATACATATGCGGCGGCGTCAGGCAGCAGGCCGTGACAGTCTCGGTCGTGCCGTAGCCCTCGCGCACCTGAATGGACGCCTTGTGGTCGTAGAGAAACTTGTCGAACTTCTTTTTCAGCTCGATCGACAGGCTGTCGCCGCCTGAGAATACGCCCTTGAGCGAGCTGAGGTCCGCGCCGTCCATGCTCGGCAGCCGCAGCAGCGCCTCGTAAAGCGTCGGCACGCCCGCGATAAAGTTGCACCTGTACTTCACGATCTGCTTGGCGTAGCTCTTGGCGGTAAAGCGCGGGATCAGGATGCACCGCCCGCCCTGGGAGAGCATCGTGTGTACGCACACGCCCAGGCCGAAGCCGTGGAACAGCGGCATCGCCGCGAGCATCCGGTCGCCGGGGCGGAACATCGGGTTCGCCGCGATGACCTGCTGGCCGAGGGCATTGAAGTTTTTATTCGTCAGCACGATGCCCTTCGTCGTGCCGGTCGTGCCGCCGGAATACAGGATGACGGCGGGGTCCGCGCCCGTACGCCTGACCTTATAGGTCTTGTAGTAGCAGGAGCGGGAGAGCTTCATGAAGTCCTTCCACATGATGACCGGCGCATCCTCCGGGATCTTCTCGATCTTGCGGCCCTCGGTGAGCATATAGCCCGCCTTGATGGGCGTGGAGAGCGCGTCGCGCACGCTGGCAATGATCATGTTCACGACCTTCGTGTGCTCGCGGATGCTCTCAAACTTGTGGTAAAACTGGTCGAGCGTCACCGCCGCCACGCTTTCCGAGGCGTTGAGGTAGAACTCGATCTCCTTCTCCGCCGACAGCGGGTGGATCATGTTGGCAATGCCGCCGACGAGGTTCACGGCGTAGAACATATAGATCGCCTGCGGGCAGTTCGGCATGGCGATGGTCACGCGGTCGCCCTCGCGCACGCCGATGGTCTTGAGCGCCTTGGCGCACTGCTCGATCTCGCGGATCATCTGGCGGTAGCTGGTGGACTTTCCCATAAAGGTAAAGGCGGTGTAGTTGGGGTATTTCTTTGCAACGTTCTCGACCGCCTCGAACATCGAGCCGTCGAAATATTCAAGGTGCATCGGCACCTCGCCCATGGAGTCCTTCCACGGGGTCTTTACGATCGTTTCACTCATAATCAACTTCCTCCGAAAGCGGTCTTTCCAACAGCGCTGGGTGCTCCAGCAGGTATTTGAACAGGCGCACGCTCTTTGCGTAATAGTAGCCGTCGGCAATGCGCTCGTCCACGGTAAGGCCGAGGTCCACCGTCTCCCGCATCTCGACCAGCCCGTGCTCGTCGTACAGCGGCGTCCACTTCTTCTCGCCGATCACACAGAACAGCGAGCACGTGCCCCAGTTCGTCAGGTGATGGTAGCCGCTCTTGAGGCGGATGGAGCCGAGGTTGGAAAGGAACACCGAGCTGTAGTTCGGGTCCTTTCCGATGAGAACATCGGGGCACCAGCCGTGCCTGTCAAGCCAGCGGATGAAATGGATCGCCGCCTTGGACAGAAAGCGCGGCATCTTGTTGAGGATGTTCATGCTGTTGTCGGTCGTGTTGACCTTCTTCTTTTCCCGGCAGGCCGAGACCTCCTGATGGATCTCCTCGTGGATGGTGTCGATCGTCGCGTCCGGCTTTGCCTCCAGCAGGGCGACCGCCTCCTCGCTGCCGTCGGCAAATTCCTTCTTGATGATGAAGCCCGCCGTCACCTTGCTGCGCTGGTAGTAGTTCTCATTCGCATAAAAGCGGTTGAGCTTCGGCCGCAGCGTCACAGTCTTGACAAGCGCCGTCAGGATCACGTGAAAAAACGTGTACCTGAACGGAATGCCCTCGTAGTTTTTCGTCGCAATGTAGTCTTTGATGGGGCCCAGGTCCACGCGCTCGGCGATGTACGCCTCGTTGTCCGCGCGGTTGGGGTAGATGATGCCCATGATGAAATGCAGCGAGTCGGTGTCCCGCAGCAGCGCTGCGTCGCGCCGGTCGCCCCGGCGCCGTTTTTGTTCAGCCATAAAACCTTCTTCCTTTTTTTATTGGTTTTTTCGCTTCTTTTCTTCCATTCTTCCAAAGGTTGATCCCCCTCAGGGGAGAAAACGCTCAAATATGGTGATCGCGCCCTCGCGCTCCGCCGTGTCAAGCTCCTCCTGCGAGCGGATGGTCCAGTAGACCAGCTGCGCGCCGCGCCTGGCGCAGTACTTCACCGGCGCGCGCCGCCTATCCTCAAACCGGTAAGCGATGAAGTCCGGCAGCCCGTAAAAATTCATCAGCAGCTTCGAGGCAAGAAAGTCCAGCACTGCGCCGTTGCCGGTGTGGTCGCGCGTGAAATCCGCCGAAAGCTGCCCGCGGATGACCTCGGGGCGGTTTTTCCTCAGCCAGCGCACGCACCGCGGGTCAAACGACTCCACGCAGTACGGCACATGGAAGCGGTCCAGCTCTGCCATCGTGCGCGCGCAGAGCGCCGCATGATTGCCGCGCACGCTCTTCAGCTCGACGATCAGCGGCAGTCCCGTGCCCTCATAGATCTCCAGCACCTCGCGCAGCTGCGGGATGCGCTCCCCCGTGCCGCCGAGGAAAATGCCTCCCAGCTCATCCGTGCCCAGCTCCTCGACCGCGCCGCCGCGGCCGGTCATGCGCTTCAGGCTGCTGTCGTGCAGCACGGCAAGCCCCCCGTCGCGCAGCAGATGCACGTCCAGCTCCGCGCCGTAGCCGCGCGCGGCGGCGCGCGCGAACGCGCTCAGGGAATTTTCCGGCACGCCGGCAACCGGGTCATAAAGCCCCCGGTGCGCGTAGCGGAACCGCGCCAGCGGGCGCATCCGCTCCCGCCCCCGCCGCGTGCGCAGCATCAGCAGGCAGGCGAGCGCCAAAGCCGCAAGCGCTATGATAACGCCAAGTATCATTTCCACAAAATATCACTCTCTGTTATTGCCGTTAATCGGCGTCCATGTCCTCAAACGCGGCAAGGCCGGACTTCGCCTCCGCGCGGCTGTCGCCGTGCTTGACGAACAGCATCGTCACAAAGCTGCCCGCCACGAACAGCGCCGCGTACGGGAACAGCGTCTGGTACCCGACGTTCTTGAGCAGCCAGCCCGAAAGGATCGGCGTGATGACCTGCGCCGCCATGGAAAAGGTATAGTAGTAGCCCGTGAACTTGCCGATGTCGCTGCCCTTGCACATCTCCACGACCATCGGCAGGGAGTTGACGTTGATCGCCGCCCACGCAAGCCCCACCAGCGCAAACACCGCAAACATCACAAAATTGATCCGGTCGAAGCGCGTTGTGAGCACGTAGCCCGCGGCAAAGCACGCCGCCAGCAGCACAACGCCGCCCTGGATCGTGCGCTTGCGCCCGATGCGCGAGGCAAGCTGCCCGATGGGGATATAGGACACGATCGCACCGCCGGTGGCGATGAGCAGGCACTTCGACGCGCCGCCGAGCCCCTGCCCCATCACGCGCGACACATAGGTGGACCACCACGTCGTCACGGCGTTGTAGCCGATATACCACAGCGCGATGGACAGCAGGATGAACACAAGGCTCTTTTTCACCGCCTTCGGCAGCTCCTCCCTGCCGTCCGGCTCCTCCTCCACGAGCTGCTGCTCGGGATGCGCCGCCTCATAGCGCTTTTCCTCCGCCGAGAGCCGCGGCTCGTCCGTCGTCAGAAACAGGATCAGCACCGATACCGCCATCAGCACCGATACAACGATGAACAGCGGCTGATAGTCCACGTGCGCCAGCCCCTCGATCTTGCTGTTGGGGTAGAGCACCGCCGCCACGATCAGATACAGGATGCCGCCGACCGCGCCCATCAGGTTGATGATGGCGTTTGCTTTTGAGCGCAGGGGCTTGGGCGTCACGTCCGGCATCAGCGCCACGGCGGGCGAGCGGTACGTGCCCATCGCGATGAGCAGCAGTCCCAGCGTGATGACAAACATCGTCAGCTTCACCGCGCTCGCGCCCGCGGCGTAGGCGTTGTCGAACACCGGCAGCAGGTTCATCAGCACCACCGCCAGCGCCGTGCCGCAGAGGATAAAGGGCATTCTTCTGCCCAGCCTTGTGCTCGTGCGGTCGCTCAGCGCGCCGAAAAACGGCAGCAGGAACAGCGCCAGCACGTTGTCCGCCGCCATGATCGCGCCGGAAACGGTCTCGTCCAGATGGAAGGTCTCGGTCAGGATCTTGGGGATGACGGTGTCGTACATCTGCCAGAACGCGCAGATGGACAGAAACGCCAGTCCCACCAGCATGGTGCGCTTGTTGTTGAGCTTCATGTGGTCTCTCCTTTTTCGGGGCAGTCGATTCGATTCCTAATATAGCAGATTATCACATTTTTTGTAAAATAGCAAGTCCCGCGCCCGCATCCCGCCCGCGGCGCAAAAAAATGCCCGCCGTCCCGGCAGGGCGGCGGAACCGCGCGGAAATTGACTTTTTCCGCGCACTCTGTTATAATGCCTTCAAG
>DHMW01000124.1:0-454 GCA_002405995.1 Oscillospiraceae bacterium UBA4632 | reverse complement strand
TCGGTCATGCCTGTTCCGCTTTTAGCAGCTCATCCACGGGAATGTAGCCCACAAGGTCGTACTCGATGTGTACCTTCTGCCTGCGCTTGCCGCTGGACTTGTCCGGTGCATCCACATAGACCGCCTTGACAATCTCTCTGAGGGCATAGGGCGTCAGCTCCGTGAGGGTGCTATTTCTCTTTACCCGCTGAACAAACTGCTCTATATTCTCTGCCTGTTGTTCCTGTTCGAGGATTTGCTGTTGCAGACTCTTGACCTCAGCTTTGAGGTCTTTCTGTTCCTCGGTGTAGTTCTTGCTCATCATGGCGAAGCGTTCATCGTCCAGCCGACCGGCGACATTGTCCTCGTAAATGCGGATGAAAAGACGGTCAAGCTCTCCGATTCGCTTCTCAGCCTGTGCCAACCTCTTCTGAGACAGCCGCAGCGATTCCTCGCTCTGCATACGGAGCTTTTG
>DHMW01000093.1 GCA_002405995.1 Oscillospiraceae bacterium UBA4632 | reverse complement strand
GGTGGAGGAGATGGCGGAGACATCGCCGATGTGCTCCATCATGGCGGCGATGGCGATGGGCGCCATGACAAGGATGGAGGTGAGATCAAACTTTGCGATGACGAACTGCTGGAGACCGATCAGGTCCGCCTTGCTGACGGAGGCAAAGTTGACGAGCGGCTGCATCACGCCGTCGGCATCGGGGAGCTGCGCGCCGCAGGCGGTGGCGATCAGGGCGACGATGTAGCTGCCGACGACACCGAGCAGGATGGGGATGATCTTGATCATGCCCTTGCCCCAGATGTTGGCAACCACGATGATCGCCATGGCGACAAGCGCGAGCCACCAGCAGGTCGCGGCATTGCTGATCGCGGAGCCGGAAAGATTCAGGCCGATCATGATGATCATGGGGCCGGTGACGATGGGCGGGAAGTAGCGCATGACCTTCTTGGCGCCGAGGAGCTTGAAGAGGAGCGCGAGCACCAGATAGAGAAGACCCGCGATCACGATGCCGCCGAGCGCATAGGCAAGCTTTTCATCGCCGCTCATGCCGGCGTACTTGCCGGAGTCCAGCTTGGCAACGGTCTCGAAGCCGCCGAGGTAGGCGAACGAGGAGCCGAGGAACGCGGGGACCTTCAGCTTGGTGCAGACGTGGAACAGCAGCGTGCCGAGACCTGCGAACAGCAGCGTCGTCTGGATGGAGAGCGGCAGTCCGTAGCCCTGCACGAGGATGGGGACCAGCACCGTTGCGCCGAACATGGCGAACATGTGCTGCAATCCCAGCACCAGCATTCTGGGGGCGCCCAGCTGGCGGGCATCGTAGATGGCTTCGTGTCCGAGTTCTTTCTTCATGTGATCTTCCCTCTTTCTTTTCGTTTTTTGATCTATGTTCCTATTTGACCAAACGGCTGCTGCGCCCCGCGCGGGCAAAAAGAAAGACCGGTAAAACAATTACCGGTCAATAGAAACGATATCAATAAAAACAGAAACACCAACGGCAGGAGCTTTCTTTTTCGGCACAGTGCAGAGCTTCATGGCGCGGTCCCTCCGTTTCATTTTCTTCTGGCATAGGATACCCGAAAGCGGAGAAAAAAGCAAGCTGGGATTTTAAACAAGAATGATGAAGGCACTCTGTCATTTTTGTGGAAAATAACAAGGCGAAAAAGGGAATTTTTCCTGCGAAAAGGATTGCCAAGCACATAAAGATGATGTAAAATGAATCACTCCTATTGATAAACCCTATAAACAGGAGATATTTTAGGAAAGTGTGTGTATGTTATGGAAAAGAAAAAATTCAGCTTGCCGAAGCAGATCGGAATTGCGCTGCTGCTCGGTATTCTGGCCGGCTATGTCTTTTATAAGCTGGGAATACCCGAGTTCACGACCAACTACTTAAAGCCCTTCGGCACCATCTTCGTCAACCTCCTCAAGTTCATCGTCGTTCCTGTCGTGCTGCTGTCGATGATCGACGGCATCATCTCCATGGGCGACATGAAAAAGGTCGGCTCTGTCGGCTGGAAGACGGTCGCCTACTTCCTCGTGACCACCGCCTGCGCCTGCGTGATCGGGCTGGTGTTCGCAAATCTCTTCAACAATGCGGGCTGGTTCCCCACGCTCGCGCTGGAGGACGGCGCGGTCTGGGATAAGGCCACCAGCGCCAACTTCATGGATACCCTGGTCGCTATCTTCCCGAGCAATATGTGGAAGTCCTTCACCGATGCAAACATGCTGCAGGTCATCGTGATCGCCCTGATGTTCGGCGGCGGCATCCTTGCCGCGGGCGAAAAGGGCAAGCTCGCCAAGGATATGGTCTCCACGCTCTATGCGGTCATCGAGCGCGTGATGGCGTTCATCATCGCCCTCAGCCCCATCGGCGTGTTCACGATGATGGCGTGGGTCGTCGCCACGCAGGGCCCCGAGATCCTCGGCTCTCTTGCCGTGGTGCTCGGCTGCGCGTACCTCGGCTACATCGTCCACGCGATCCTCTGCTACTCCTTCTCCGCCAAGGCGTTTGCGGGCATCAGCCCCTTCACCTTCTTCAAGAAGGCATCCCCTGCGATGATCTTCGCCTTCACCTCCACCTCCTCCGCCGCTACCATCCCCCTGAGCAAGGAGTGCGCGGATGAGCTGGGCGCGGAGAACGACGTCTCCTCCTTTGTCATTCCCCTCGGCGCAACGATCAATATGGACGGCACCGCCATCTATCAGTGCGTCGCTACAATCTTCCTTGCCACCTGCTGCGGCATGACGCTGACGCTTGGCCAGATGGTCACCATTGTCGTCACCGCGACGCTTGCCTCCATCGGCACCGCCGGTACGCCGGGCGCGGGCATGATCATGCTCGCCATGGTGCTCGAGGCGATGAACATCCCCGTCGATATGATCATGATCATTTACGGCATCGACCGCCTGTTCGACATGGGCCGTACCTGCCTCAACATCACGGGCGATATCTCCTGCGCCTGCTGCGTGACGAAGTGGGAGAGCAAGAAGACCGCGCAGACCGCCAAGTAAGCGGCGCGCGCCATCGAAAATCATGCGGGAAGCGCCGCTCCGACCGTCGGAGCGGCGCTTTTTCTGCGAAAACGGACACGGCGTGGTTGCATTTTCTGCACGCGCGGCGTAAAATAACGGTGCTTCGGCGCAAGACCGGACGAGGAGGAAGAAAATGACGGAAAATCGGAAACGGGGATATCTTTGCATCCTGCTTGCCGCTATGCTCTATTCCACCACCGAGGTCGCGCTCAAGGCGCTCGGCGGGGCGTTCGCGCCCATGCAGGTGACGGTAGAGCGCGTGCTGCTCGGCGCGGCCGCGCTGACGCCCTTTGCACTGCACGAGCTCAGGAAGCGGGATATCCGGCTCACGGAGTCGGATTGGGGGTATTTTGCGCTGCTCGGTTTCCTGACGGTGACGCTGCACATGTCGCTTTTGCAGATGGCGGTGCTGCATATGGACGCTTCGGCAGCTTCCATCATCTATTCGGGAAACCCTGTGTTTGCCGCCGCGGCGGCGCACCTGATCCTTCGCGAGCCGCTGAAGAAAAACCACCTCGCCGCCATCGGCGTAGAGATCGCCGGCATCCTTTTTATCCTGAATCCCGCGCAGCTTGAGATCAGCCCGCGCGGCTTTGCGGAGATCCTTGCCGCCACGGTGCTGTTCGCCATGTACGGCACGCTCTGCAAGCTGCGGCTGCCGCGGCTGGGCGCGCTCGTGATCACAACGTTCAGTATGCTCGCCGGCGGGGTGGAGCTTCTGCTCCTGCTGCTGCTCGGTGAGCTTCCGGCAGTCGGCGCGCTTTACGGCAGCCTGGGGCTGGAGATCTTCGCAAACGTCCCGTTTTTCACCGGCTTTACGCTCAGATCCACGCTGCTGCTGTGCCATGTGGGCATCGGCTGCGCCGCGCTCGGTCTTCTGCTCACGGCAAAGATCACGGAGTACACCTCCGCGACGGAGGCGTCGTTCGTGTATCTGATCAAGCCCGTTCTCGCAACGGTGCTGGCAGTTGCCGTGTACCACGAGCAGATCAGCGCGAACCGCATGGCCGGCATCGCGCTTTTTGCGGCAGCGTCGCTGTGCGTCAGCGTGCCGGTGCTGCGCGAGCTGCGGAGGGAGAGAGCGGAAAAATAAGAGAGAGGAGGGGTGCGGCCCCTCCTCTCTTCCCTATTCGATGCGGGTGATGTCGTGCACCCATTTGCCGCTGTGGACGCGCCAGATGCCGATGGGCGTCTTGACGGTGGACTCGACCATCAGGCACAGGCAGAAAGCCTCGTTGGGCACCTTGAGCACGATGCCGAGCAGGTACATCACCGGCAGCGAGACGCACCAGAGCGGGATATTGTCGATCAGGAGCGAGGCGCGCACGTCGCCGCCGCCGCGCAGCACGCCAACGACCATCGTGGTCGAAAAGCTGTGGAGCGGCATGGCGCAGGCGTAGCAGGCGATCATCACGCCGCAGAGCGCCTCGGCTGCGGCGGAAAGGGAAAACAGCGGCATCACATACGGGCGCATCAGCACAAGAAACAGGACATATTCCAGCACGCCGACGGCAAGCCCGAACGCCGCCGCCGTGAAGCACAGCGCGCGCCCGATGTTGTACACGCCCTTGAGGTTGCCCGCGCCGATCTCCTTGCCGACGATGACCGCGACCGCCGCTGCGATGCCGAAGATACCGGAGGTCATGAGCTTGTCGATGTTTCCGGCGAGCGTGTAGGCGGCGATGAGATCGCCGCTTGCCGCCATGTGCCCCATGATGACCGTGATCATTGAAAAGCCGGTGCCCCAGAGGGTCTCGTTGACCAGCACCGGCGCGCTGTAGCGCAGGAAGCGGCGCAGCATGTCCATGCCCGGGCGCAGCAGCGCGCGCTTTATCAGCGGCACGGTGCGGCAGCGGAGAGCGTAGGAGAAGGCGAGGAAGAATTCCACCACGCGCGAGAGCAGCGTCGCCACCGCCGCGCCCGTGATGCCGAGCGCGGGGAAGCCAAGCTTGCCGAAGATGAGCACATAGTTGCCGACGGTGTTGAAGAGCATCGACGCGCCGAATACGAGCATGCCGAAGCGCGGATTTTCGATGCTGCGCTGCATCCCGATATAGATCGAGGCGAGCGAGTTGAAGATATACGAGAAGCCGACGATGCGCAGATACGGCTCGCCCAGCGTGATGAGCACTGCATTGTCGGTGACAAGGCCGAGCACCTGCGCGGGGAAAAGAAACAGGATCACCGCAAAAAGGACGCTTACGCCGCCTGCAATGAGAAAGCCGATACCCATGACACGGTTGATGCTCTCGCGGTCGCCGTGACCCCAGTACTGGCTAATGAGCACGCTCGAACCGCTTTGCAGGCCAAATACGACGAGCTGAATGATAAAGACGGGCACGTTTGCCACCGTGACGGCGGACATCTGGTCGCTGCTGAGCAGCCCCACCATGAACGTATCGAGAAAACCGAGCGAGGTGGTGATCAGATTTTGCAGGATGACCGGCAGCGCCAGCAGGAAAAGCCGCTTGTAAAAGCCCTTGGGCTGATGAAGATAGGAAAACATGAAAACCTCGAATGTTGAAATTACAGCATGGGGAAGCGCGTGTCCCGGTGCGCCTTGAGCGCGGCGGCGAGCGCGTCAATGTCTGCCTCTGTCGTGTCGGGACCAAAGCTGATGCGCAGCACGCCGGCGGCGGTCTTTTTATCGAGCCCCATCGCGCGGTAGACATGGCTCAGCTGGCCGCGGTGGCAGGCAGAGCCCGCCGAGATGCAGATGCCCTGGGCGCCAAGCTCCGTGACGACGTTTGCCGACGGATAGCCGACGAGCGAGATCGACAGAATGTGCGGCGCGGCCCCGCCGCCGACGCGGACGACGCCGCCGAGCGCGAGGAGCGCTTCCTCGGCGTAGGACTTGATGGCGGCCATGTGGGCGAGCTTTTCATCGAGATGGTCGGCGCGCAGCTCGACCGCTCGGGCAAAGCCTGCGATCTGCCCGGTGGCCTCCGTGCCGGAGCGCAGCCCGCGCTCCTGCCCGCCGCCGTAGATCAGCGGCTGCGGCGCGCGTACGCGCGGCCCGAGGTACAGCCCGCCGATGCCCTTGGGCGCGCCGAGCTTGTGTCCGCTGACCGAGATCAGGTCGGCGCCAAGCGCATTGGCGCGGAAGGGAAGCTTCAAAAAGGCCTGCACCGCGTCGGTGTGCAGCAGCGCGCGGGAGCCTTTCGCCTGCAAAAGCTGCGCGACCTCGCCGACGGGGAAGATGCAGCCCGTCTCGTTGTTGACGAGCATCATCGTGACGAGCGCGGTGTCCTCGCGCAGCGCGTCCTCAACCTGAGAGGCGGTGATGCCGCCGCTTTTGTCGGGCTTCAGGTATGTGACGGAGCAGCCCTCCTGCTCAAGCGCCTTGCAGGTTTCCAAAATGGCGCTGTGCTCCACGGCAGTCGTGATGATGTGCTTGCCGACGCGGCGGTTCTGATGCGCGGCAAGGCGGAGCGCCCAGTTGTCGCTCTCCGAGCCGCAGGAGGTGAAGATGAATTCGCCTGCCTTACAGCCGAGCGCGGCGGCGAGCGTTTCGCGCGCGGCGTCCACGCGCGCTTTTGCCTGCGCGCCGAAGGGATACTGCGAGCTGGGATTGCCCCAGCCGGCGGTCAGCGTATCGTAAACAGCCTTTGCCACCTCGGCGGGAACTGGGGTGGTGGCCGCGTGATCAAGATAGATCATATCGGAAAAATCCTTTCTTTGGACTTGTCAGAACATCGAAATGATTATACAATATAAAAACAAAAAAGCAAGGGCGGCGGCCGCTTTGCATCGGCAGCGGCAGAAAAAAGGACGGGATACTCCCGCTCAAATCGCAGAAAAGGATACGAGTATACATGAAAGTTGCGATCTGCACCCTCGGGTGCAAGGTGAACCAATATGAAACGCAGGCGCTCGAGCAGGAGCTTGCGCGGCGGGGCCATGAGCTGGTCGATTTTGAGGAAGCGGCAGACGCCTACGTCGTCAACACCTGCTCGGTGACGGCGGTGAGCGACAAGAAGTCGCGCCAGATGCTGCGTCAGGCGAAGCGGCGCAGCCCGGGCGCGGTCATCGCCGCCTGCGGCTGCTACGCCCAGACGCACCCCGAGGACGTCAAAAAGCTCGGGCTCGACGTCGTCGCGGGCACGAATGACCGCGCGCACTTTATTGACCTCCTGGAGCGCGCGGCGCAGGGAAAAACGCCGATCGTCGATGTGGATGACGTGTGGGAGCGGCGCGATTTCGAGGTGCTGCCCGCGGGCGGCATGGTGAACCGCACGCGCGCGATGCTCAAGGTGGAGGACGGGTGCGTGAACTTCTGCACCTACTGTCTCATCCCCTACGCGCGCGGGCGCGTGCGCTCGCTGCCGATGGAAGAAGCTGCAAAGCAGGTACGGGCGCTGCGCGAGGAGGGCTACCGCGAGATCGTGGTCACGGGCATCGAAATTTCATCCTATGGCGCAGACTTCAAGGACGGGACGTCGCTCATCGACCTTCTGGAGCTGATCGCGCGCGAGGGCGGCGATATGCGCATCCGCCTCGGCTCGCTTGAGCCGCGGACGATCACGGAGGAGTTCTGCAGGCGGGCATCGAAGCTCCCTTACCTCTGCCCGCACTTCCACCTCTCGATGCAGTCCGGCTGCGACGCGACGTTGAAGCGCATGAACCGAAAGTACGACACGGCACGCTACATGGAGTCCTGCGACCTGCTTCGCAAATACTTTGACGACCCTGCCATCACGACCGACCTCATCACGGGCTTTCCTGAGGAGACGGAGGAGGAGTTTGCGCAGACGCTTGATTTTATCGCGCGCGTCGGCTTTGCCGATATGCACGTTTTTCCCTACTCGATCCGCCCCGGCACAAAGGCGGCGGAGATGGAGCAGCTCGATATGCCTGTGCGCGAGGCGCGCGCGGCGCGCGCCTCAGCCGTCGCCGGGACGATGCATGAAGCGTATCTTGCGCGCTGCGTGGGCAAGAGCTTTCCCGTGCTTTTCGAGCGCGACCGCAAGGGCGGCAGCACGGGCCATGCGCCGAACTACATGGAGGTCAGCGTTCCGCAGGCAGGGCTGCACAACCAGGTGAAGCGCGTGAGGATCACGGCGGCAGCCGGCGGCGCTCTGCACGGAGAAGTGGAGGAATGAACCGTGGGGAACCATTTTTATGCATATATTTCCCGGATGCGCTGCGTGAAGCGCTGGGCGCTGATGCGCAACACCGAGGAGGAGAACATCCAGGAGCACAGCCATATGGTCGCGGTGCTGGCGCACGCGCTGGCGCTGATCCGCACGCGCGTATACGGCATCCCGACGGATGCGAACGCCGTGGCGGTCGCCGCGCTCTACCACGACGCGACGGAGATCCTGACCGGCGATATGCCGACGCCCATCAAATACTATAACCCCGAGATCCGCGACGCCTACCGCAAGGTGGAGGCCGTGGCGGGCGACAAGCTGCTGTCCATGCTGCCGCAGGAGCTGCGCGCGGACTATGCGCCGATCATCAAGATCGAGGACGAGACGACAAAAAAGCTCGTCAAGGCGGCAGACAAGCTGTCTGCCTACATCAAGTGCGTGGAAGAACTCAAGGCGGGCAACCTTGAGTTCCGGAAAGCTGCGGAGCAGACGCGCCGTGCGCTGGAGGAGATGAAAATGCCGGAGCTGGACTACTTCATGGCGCACTGCATGGAAAGCTTTTCCATGACGCTCGACGAGCTGGAATGAGAAAAACGGCAGACTTTGGGAACCTTTTGCAAAAAACGCGCGTCTAAACCCTCGGAAACCCCAAAAACAGAATGAGGTGGATGAAGATGAAAAAGATCGTGTCCCTTTTGCTCACACTTCTGCTGGCGCTGTCCCTTGCCGCGTGCGGCGCGAAGTACGCCGGCTACGACAGCGTATCGACGGAAAGCTATCATGGCGCAGCGCTGCCGGACGCCGGGGATGTCTACACTGCGTCGGACGACGGGGCGTGGAACGGCGGCGGACAGACCGGCTCGGACGTGGACAAGAGCCTTGCCGAGCACGGCGTGAAGATGGTCTACACCGCGAGCATCGAGATGCAGACGCTGGAATTCAACCAGGCGGCGCAGGATATCGCCGCGCTGGTAGAGAGCAGCGGCGGTTACTTTGAGCAGAAGAACTTTTCCAACTACTCCAGCGGTTACCGCCACGCAAGCTATACCGTGCGCGTGCCGGCAGAGCAGTTCGCAGCCTTCTGCGATCAGGTCGGCACGCTCTGCCATGTGACGTGGCGGAGCGACACGGCGGAAAACATCAGCGAGCAGTATTACGATACGCAGTCGCGCCTCGAAACGGCGCAGATCAAGCTGGAGCGTTTACAGGAGCTGCTCAAAAAGGCGGAGAGCATGGAGGATATCATCACCATCGAGTCCGCTATCTCGGAGACGGAATACGAGATCGAGGAGCTTTCCGGCGCGATGCGGCATTACGACGCGCTGGTGGACTATGCGACCGTGACGCTCGAGCTGAGCGAGGTGTACAAGCTTTCAGGCACGGAGGATGCGCCGAAGAGCTTCGGCGAAAAGCTCGGCAACGCCTTTTCCGACGGACTTGCCGCCACGGCTCAGGCGCTGGAGGACTTTGCGGTGTGGCTGGCCTACAGCTGGCTCGGTATCCTGATCTTTGCGGCGGTCGTGTTCGCGGCGGTGAAGCTCATCGCCCGCCTGCGCCGGGGAAAGAAGCTGCCGAGGCTCGGCAGGAAGAAGAAAAACGCGGAGGCGCCCGCGAATGAAACGAAACCGGAGGAATAAACCATGAACATCATCTGGCTGGGCCATTCCTGCTTTGCAATCGAGAGCGCAGGCTGGCGCGTCGTGCTCGACCCATACTATGTGGAGACATACCCTGCGCTGCACGTCAGCGCGGATGCGGCGCTCTGCTCTCACAGTCACCGAGACCACGCCTTTCTGGAGGCGGTGACGCTCTCGGGCCGCGATAGGTCGGAGGATCCGTTCTCAGTCGAGACCGTTTCGACGTTTCACGACGACAGGAAGGGGACGCTTCGCGGAGAGAACACCATCCATATCCTGCGCGCCGAGGGGCTGACGCTTGTGCACTGCGGCGACCTCGGTCATGAGCTGGATGATGAACAGCTCGCGGCGGTCAAGGGCTGCGATGCGCTGCTGCTTCCCATCGGCGGGTACTACACGATCGACGCGAAGACGGCGAAAAAGGCCGCGGACGCGATCGCGCCGCGCGTGCTCGTGCCGATGCACTACCGCTTCGGCGCGCACGGGTATCCGGAGATCGGCACGCTGGACGAATTTCTGGCGCTGTACGAGGAAAAGGACATCCACAAGCTCACGGTCAACTCTTTCACGCTGACGAAGACCGCGCCCGAGGGCGTGATCGTGCCGCGCTTTGCCGAATAAAAAGGAGCAAAAGCCGCCCGCAAGGGCGGCTTTTGACGTATAAAGCCCGTCTCCTCTGCGTAGAATGAATGAGACGAACGCCTGCCTGCATGAGCGGGACGAAAGGGAGGACGGGGCATGAAGCGTGAACTGCGCCGGTGGGAGATCATCGGCTTTCTGGTGACGGCGGGGCTTGGCTCGCTGCTGCATTTTGTGTATGACTGGTCTGGGCAAAGCCGCGTAGCCGCGGCATTTGCGGCGGTGAACGAATCGACCTGGGAGCACATGAAGCTGCTGTTCATCCCGTTCCTGCTGTTCACGGTGGCGGAATTTGTTGTCTTTTCCGAGCCGCTGAGGAACTTCTTCGCCGTCAAGGCGGCATCCGTCCTGCTGGGGCTCGCTGCCATTCCGACGCTATTCTACACGCTGACAGGGATGTTCGGCGAGCTGCCGGACTGGATCAATATCGCTATCTTTGTGCTTTCCTGTGCGGTGGTGTACCTTGCAGGCTACCGTATGCTGGTGGACGGGAGGCTGCGCGGCGGAGCGATGCAGCTCATCGGCTTTGTGCTGCTGTGGGCGCTGCTGTTTGCCTTCGTCTGGTTCACCTATCGCACGCCGCGGCTGCCGCTGTTCCTCGATCCCGTGAGCGGCTGCTATGGACTGGAATATGGCTGCTGAGGAAGGATCCGGCAAAAACAATACAAATAGTATACGGCGCTGCATTCCTGCAAAATGCAGCGCCGGCTTTTGCGGTTTTTCCGGCGATCCCCGGGAGGGGGATCCCGACGGAAGTTGACAAAAAGCGACAGGGGTGGCTTTTTCCAAACATTCCATACCACTTTTCATCGGGGAATCGGGCAATTCGACAGATTAACATAAAGTTTTCGATAAAAGGATACTACAAAGAGTTATCCACAGTTTCCACAGACTTATCCACAAGCAAAATGCAAAGGAAACGCTGTATCACATGAGAGTTCTTTATAAAAGTCTGCTCTGGAGCGAAGGAGCGCGGCATGGTCGGGGGCTGTGTCGAAATTTACATAATGTTGATTTTTCGACAAGGACGGCAGAACAAAGTTTCGATTGGTTGCCATAACGGCAAAATTATGCAAGGCGCTTCCGCGCACCGTCAAAACGACAAGGAGCAGGCCTTGACAATTTGCCGTCCGCCTGCCGCGCGGAGCGGCTGCCGGGCAGGAGCGCCGCGGGAAGAGCTGCGCGCGGACCCGTGAGCGGCGCACAGCCGCAGAGAGCAAAAAGGGACCTGCTCCGTCCGGAGCAGGTCCCGCTGGTTATGGTCAAATCAGATTTTCTTCCGTTTCAGGGTCGAAGAGGTGAATGAGGCGCGTGTCGAAGCTGAACCGGAGCGCCGTGTGGCGCGCGTAGGCGGAGGCGTCGATATTCGCAGTGGGGACGACCGCGACCACGTCGTGTCCGTTCGCGCTCAGGTGCAGGTGCAGCTCGCTGCCCATCAGCTCGCTGACATCGACCTCAGCGTCGATGCCGTGCTCGCCGAGCATGATGTGCACCGGGCGGACGCCGACAGTGACGCTGCGGCTCTCCGCGCCTGCGGCGGCCAGCGCTTCGTTCTGCGCCGCCGTCAGCGGCAGGGTGTGCCCCATGACGGTGATGGTGTAGCCGTCCGCGGCTTTGGTGAGGGTGCAGTTTTCAAAGAAGTTCATCTGCGGCGAGCCGATAAAGCCTGCGACAAACAGGTTGGCGGGATGGTTAAAGACCTCCTGCGGCGTGCCGATCTGCTGGATGAAGCCGTCGCGCATGATGACGATGCGGTCGCCGAGCGTCATTGCCTCGACCTGGTCGTGCGTGACGTAGATAAAGGTGGTGTCGATCTTCTCGCGCAGCTTGATGATCTCGGCGCGCATCTGGTTGCGCAGCTTCGCGTCAAGGTTGGAGAGCGGCTCGTCCATCAGCAGGACCTTGGGGCTGCGCACGATGGCGCGTCCGATGGCGACGCGCTGGCGCTGGCCGCCGGAGAGCGCCTTGGGCTTGCGGTCGAGAAACTGGGTGATATCGAGGACCTCCGCCGCCTCGCGCACGCGGCGGTCGATCTCCTCGGCGGGCATTTTCTTCTGCACGGACTTGCCGTTTTCGTCCTTTTCGACGATCCTTTTCAGCTTGAGCGGAAAGGCGATATTCTCATAAACCGTCATATGCGGGTAGAGCGCATAGTTCTGAAAGACCATGGCGATATCGCGGTCCTTGGGTGCAACGTCGTTCATCAGCCTGCCGTCGATGTACAGCTCGCCGCCGCTGATCTCCTCAAGACCGGCGATCATACGCAGCGTGGTGGATTTGCCGCAGCCGCTGGGACCGACGAGCACGATGAATTCCTTGTCGGCAACGTCGATGCTGAATTCCTGCACCGCGACGACGCCCTCGTCGGTGATCTGCAGGTTGTGCTTTTTCTCGGCAGCTTCCTCCGTGTGCTTTTTCTTTTTGGATTCGGTGTTGGGGTATACCTTCTTAATGTTTTTCAGAATGACCTCTGCCATAGGATCGACCGCAGCCCTGCCGCCTCCGCGATGCAGGACCTCGCAGCCGCTTGCGCGCGCCGCTTTACGGCAGGTCTCCACACTGCCGCACCGCCGGCCGGGGCGGAAAGCTTTCCTCCTTTTGTTTTTTCCGCAGGCGTTACATAACGGTGGAGTAAGCGCGGGCGGAAGGGAATGGAAACGGTGATGATACACCTACTCATACTATAAAGCAAAGCGCAGTTTTCCTCAACGGAAAATTGCGCTTTTTTTCTTTTTTGTCGGGATGAATAACGGGGAGAGCGGGATTTTATCCACTTTACCCACGCTTTTTGCGGCGGCGGCGGTAGAGCGCCGCAAGACGGTCGATGGCAAGATCATAGATGAGGAAGAGCAGCAGCCCTGCGGCGGCCGTCGCCCACAAAAGCCACGGTGCGCTCCCGGAAAATTCCTGCACGACGCCGGACAGCTGGAAAACAAAAAGGAGAAGCGCATATGCCGCTGCGGCGGCGGCGGCGCAGAACGCCAGCCTGGCAAGCAGGCGCGCCGCGGGGGAGCGGAGCGCGTCGAAAGCCGGCTTGAGCAGGGGATAATAGCCGAGAAAGCAGAAGATCAGCGCGGCCTCCTTGTCCGCGCACAGCAGGAGGCTGAGCGCGGCAGCGGCGGCAAAGCAGCTCCAGGCATAGCTTCGGCGGCATTCCTCGCGTACCGGCAGCAGCGCGAGCGAGGCGAGAATGGGGAGAGCGTAGGTCGTCAGCGGCAGGATGCCGCTCATCCAGAGCAGGGCGACCGCGAGCGCACAGAACACGCCGCAGAGCGCCAGCTCATGCGTTTGCTTTTTCATTGCAGGCTGCCGCTTTACAGGTAGACCGGCTCCATCGCGTCATGCAGCACGGTGGTGATGGCGTCGGAAAAAATGCTGTCGGCATGGTCGTGCAGCGCCTCCAGCGTCTCCGCCACGGCGGCGACCTTTACCTTTGCCACAGAGTAGACGTCCTCGTCAAAAATGAATCGGATCTCCTTTTCCTGCATCTGCCGGATCTGATTGCCGTTTCTGATGTTGCGCTGGACAAAACCGGGACCTGCGTGCAGCTTGAGCGCGGCGCGCGCATCCAGCCTGCGTTCCACGTCGATCGAGCACTTGGTCACGCTCGCTTCGTCGATCTCGTCCTCGTCGAGCACGCCGAGGTATTCGGGCTGAAGCAGGTCGTTCCAGCGCCGCCCGGCAAGCGAGAGCTGCTCGCGCGAAAAGGCGTTGACATAACGCAGGCCCACGCGGTCAAAGCAGTTGGGGCGGTAGATCTTGATAAACTGGCCGAGCGGCTCGTCGAGCTGCGCGGCAAAATCCTCCCAATGCGTGTAGCGCATCGTGGACAGGGCGATGAAATCCTTTGTCAGGCTGAGCTTGTAGCTGCCGTCGTCGGAGATAAAGGTGTGGTTGTTTACTGTCTGCGGCCGCGCGCCGTTCACTGCGGGCAGCTGCTCCACCTGGCACTGATAGCGCGGGAAGGCGGCGCGGATGACCTCCTGAAAATCGGCCGGCTCGCGCGTATCAATGGAGAGAATGGTGGGAAAGCGCAGCTGGCAGATGACTTCGATGAGCTGATTTTTACCGTAAGCATAGCGGCGGTTGTCGGAAGAGATCATGATGCGGTACCTCCGAAAAAATTCTGCATCAATTATAGAGGAAATGCAGGGGAATGTCAAATCGCACGCGGCGAGAAAAACTTACCAGCAAAAAATGCGCATATGCGCGTTTTTTTGAGTCAAACTACCCTTGCGATACCCAATCACAACACATTGGAACGACCGACAACAAATCAAAAAGGAGTAATCAATATGGCTACCAAGAATAACAACAAGCTTAACGTTCCCGAGGCCAAGGCTGCAATGAACAAGTTCAAGATGGAGGCTGCCAGCGAGGTCGGCGTCAACCTCAAGGAAGGCTACAACGGCGATCTGACCTCCCGTGAGGCCGGCTCTGTCGGCGGCCAGATGGTCAAGAAGATGATCGAGAGCTACGAGAAGGGCCTGTAAAAAGGATCGCTTCTGCAAAGCGTGAAGAAGGTGCGCACTGCAAAGCGGCGCACTGAAAAAAGACGAGCGGGCTTCCCCGAAAGGGGATGCCTGCTCATTTTTTGTGTTATGATCGGGTCGTAAAGAGTCCGGATACGCCCATTGGCATCCCAATAGGGTGCAGACTATGATGTGTGCGTGGAGGGTATCCTCCATCGCCTGCTTCCCGGAGAAATCCGCAGACGTCCGTCTTGCGCAGGTAACCGTCAAAGCAGAGAGCGGCTGGACACACATGAGATAACAGTATCGACTTTTTTGTTTCATCTGCAAGCCCGCCCATAGAAGGAAGTTCATATGGCATGGATGCGCCCGAACCCAAAACTATCAAAGGACTATTCTCCAAATATCCTTGGAGCAAACTCATACAGCCATTCCGCTCCATAGGATCTTCTCCCTCCTTTTTTGATTTAATGCAGAATCCTTATGCTAATAATTCAGCCAAATGCGGACACTTTACATAAGAAAGCTCACTTGGCTCAATTTTCGTCAACCCTCCACCATAAACTCGACCTTCACATTCAAGATCATTTGCAGTTATGCTGGTAAGCATCTCCCAAACTCTATGTAAAGTGTCTGGCGACTGCGTAAGGGCTTTTCTGAGAATATCCTTGGGATATAACATCAAATAGGAATTTGTCGCTATTGCGTTGGTGTGATTCAAAATAAATCTAAAGGGTGCAGAATGCCCGTTTTTCCCTCTTCCCATATATGAACACAAAAAGGGAGCCGCAGTTCTGTCCTCTTGGTAATACCAGACCTTTCGATTCTTGCACAAGTATTTCTTTGCAGTAGTATCTTTGCCAGCATTTAAATAACTCCAAATAGACGGATAATATTCTTTTAATTCATCTTCCGGAAGATTGCAGTTGAGCAAAAAGTACTGCGTATCTAAGCACGGATATCCATCTTGGTCGCTAAAAACTTCATTACATTTTAAGTGTCGAGGACTCGGCAGAATCGGAGTAAAGAATTCCATATTGAGACCGAGTTCATCAATCTGTTCTTTTGACAGAATGAAGAAACTATTATCACCGGTAGCAAGCCCGCGCTTAATAGTAAAGTAATCACCTAACGTTGGAGTATCAACTCTCTCAACTTGTCTATCAGCATTTATTTTTTCTGGGAAGTGGGTCCACTTTCTTTGCTTCTCCAGTGTAGTTCTATCTATATTCCCACTAACTTCTGGATTTTCGTGAGTACCGCCGTATGAAAATTCAACTTCATAATTTTCGGAGATGGTTTCGTTTCTAAACCACACTACACACGAAGAAACCAACGCATCATCAAATTTGCAATTTTTGGGGTTATACCTATGAATCCTAAGTAAGTGGACATTGTTTAGAAGATACTCTTTCAGTATGCTACCATAATTGACATCCATAAACCCACTCGGAATAAGCCACCCACATATTGCATTTGGTGCAAGCCATTTATGCGCACATAGGACAAAGTAGCAATATAGCCCAGCAAGTCCCGAAAGAGATAGCCCCGTTTCTTTTTTCGCCATAGCGGAAAGTTTTGCTTTTTGTTCTCGATCAATATAATGATGCCGCACATATGGTGGATTACTAATCAAGAAGTTTATCTTCTCAAAGCAAACTGTATCTGTAAAATCACTATTTACAAGATTGATACCGGTATCTTCCCATAGTTTACGAGCAGCAGCAAAAAAGTCATTATCCAATTCAATCCCTGTTGCACTCTTTATACTTTTAGATTGTTTTGTATATTCTGACAAAAGCGCAGAATAAAATGCACCTGTCCCTATTGCTGGTTCCAAAAAAGATATTTCTTTTTCGGCCTGTAGCTTTAAGCCGTATGATATGATTTCTTGAGCCAGTTCGTAAGGAGTCGCAAATTGACCAAACCGTCTACGGCTTTCAATGCTTTTACTATTATCAATCGCCGTTTGTAATTGCATCCTTCTGGATTCTATTAAGTTCAAATCCCTAATTGCTCCAAATCGTTTATTCTGTGTTCCCATATCCAATCAATTCCTTCGGCTGCTTCATAGCCTAAATATCCCGAATCAAAGTAACCACATAAAAACAAACTATACGATACAGTGTTGCCATATGTATTTTTTAATTGCTGCATTTTAGCAGCTTCTTCTTTACGGCGTTTGTTTACATTGGTAAAATCTCCGGCTGATTTCGCTTCAATAAGGAGAGGAAAATCTCCCGCTTGTGCCGATTTAGGAAGAATAACCACATCGACAGGAATGTTGATTCGATCTTCCGAACCTTCAGCAACTAATACAGGCACATTAGTATGGAACGAAAATGTTCCTGGTATCATTTTGTTATACTTCGTTCCGGCATTGGCTTCTGCATAACCTCTATCTTGCAAGAACTGTGTTATTGCTGCAAGCTGACGTTTCTCTTGAGCATTTCTAATAATCGGATCAGCTACCGCACCACACAATCTGTCTGCAACAACAGTCGCAGATCTCTGAACCTCTTGTTCGGTTGGTTCACGCATTTCTGGTAGCCAAACAAATATATCCGGATCTGCCATCCTATTGATAGTTCCGGCTATTTTTGAAAGTTCGTCGGACAATCTATCTGCAGCCATTCGAGGAGACACACGAGGATTATCTGCATCTTCCATATTTTCAACCAAGCTTTTAGTTACTCCAGCTAAGCCAACAAGACGATCTCTTGCAATGGGAGGGCAAGTAGACATTCTTAATATTGGCAAGACCTCTGGGTGATTTTTTAATAATTCGACCGATATGTTTCTCAGATAACTCGTATCAACAAGAGCACGTTCCACACTGCTAGCTGTTGTAACACGTGTTTCTCTAAATGCTCTGGGGGCAAATTCCATAAACCAACTGTTATATAAATCCACGGATTGTAAAATATCATTGTTCCAAAGATCGGGTTTATCTCTATTGATGCTCATATAATTTCTCCTCAAATCACATCTTTTGTTAATTCCATAATATCGCCTATATCACACTGCAAAGCGGTACAAATCTTCACAAGAACATCAGTCGTAACATTTTCATTTTTACCGAGCTTCGCCATTGACGCATGGCTGATGCCTGCCGCTGCGCAAAGGTCTTTTTTCTTCATATCTTTATCAATTAGCAGCTTCCATAATTTCTTGTAACTTACAGCCATATCTTTCACTCCAACGGCAAATAAAATTCACATTCAGATAAATAAAATCAGCTTTCGCTGAGCTCACTATTAGTATATCATACTTTGATGCAGGGAACAAGTATGTAATTACCAGTATCTCTTGCTCATGCACAATGTCCATAGGAGCATGGCGGCTCCTATGGACGTTAGCAGATAAATTACATGCTTCCGGTTTTATCTCGTCCTTGCAATCCGCTCTTCTTAACAAGCTCGCTTGCTGCCTGTCGGCGCTCGTCTGAATACGGTGCAGTCAGACGGACAGCGAAGCGCTTTCGGTCGATCTCAAAGGTCAGACCGCCCTGTTCATCATCGTCGGTTTGTCTGCACAGGTCGGGATATTCTGCCGCGTACTGCGTCAGCCGCTTTTTTAGCGCGGTATTATGTGTCTGAATCTCGACGGCTTTGCTGGCTTCATCGAAATAGATGCAGGTCGTTTTCTGTCGTTTGGGCAGTCCGGTTTTCATATTGCCCCCATTTCTGCCTGTCCTGCAAAAACAGGCGCAGTTTCAAGATTTTTTGCCGGCTCTACACCTGCAAAAGCAGGCTGATTTTTGAATGTGGAGCGCCCAGACGATTCGCTGTTCAATCTGGGCACTCCCATTCGGTAAAATCTGCTTTTCTCAGCTCAACACGGCATCAGCGGGCATGGTGATGCAGCCGGCCTTTCGCAGCTCTCCGTTCAGCTCGCGGATGAGCTTATACGCATACGGAACCGATACGCCAAGCTCCTCCGCAACTTCGTTGACTCTCATGAAAATTTCTCCTGCCATAGGCAAAATACCTTCCTTTCCAGATTTGTGGTTGATTGCTTCGCCGTTCTATCCGCAGGACTCTGACAGGCAACCCTTTTCGGCGCTATGCCGTTTTCTTTTCTCCCTGGCACGCTCATCTCGTCGCCTGCTTCCCCGGAGAAAGTATCCCTTGGACGGTCATTCAGTTCAATTAAGCTTTTTCGCTTAGTTTATCATCATTGTACTATACATATAAGTTTAAGTCAAGCCGGTTTGCA